>JAEMGR010000021.1 GCA_016458225.1 Myxococcaceae bacterium JPH2
AGGGCGTGCTGAAGGTCCTCGATGCGCACGTCGGCGCTGCTTGGTACCACCCACGCCACGAGCCACGCGTCATCCACCGCGCGGCGCTGCACCGTGACGGCGGCGTGGCGGACGCCGGGGAGTGACGCGAGCGCGGCCTCCACTTCACCCAGCTCGATGCGCACGCCGCGCACCTTCACCTGAAGGTCGGCGCGCGCGACGAACTGGAGGACTCCCTCCGGCAGCCATCGCCCCAAGTCACCCGAGCGATACAGGCGGGCTCCCGGCTCGGCGCTGAAGGGATGGGGCACGAAGCGCTCGGCGGTGAGGTCGGGCCGGCCCACGTAGCCTCGGGCCACGCCCAGTCCGCCCAGGTACAGCTCGCCTGGGACGCCGCGCGGGACGGGCTGGAGCGCCTCGTCCAGCACGTACACCTCCATGTTGGCCTTGGGCCGGCCAATGGGCGTGAAGGTGCCGGTGGGCGGCGTCTGCACGAAGTGCAAGCTCGCGATGTCCGAGCTCTCCGTCGGCCCATAGGCGTCCGCCACACGGCACGCCGGGCAGCGCGCCATCCACGTCCGGCAGAGCGCGGGCGGGACGGGCTCTCCACCCAGCACCACCCAGCGCATGTCTGGGAACGCGGCGTCAGGTGCCGCGCCATCGAGGATGTTCTGGAGCACCGAGGGCACCATCTCCATGACGGTGGCCCGGCCCTCCTCCAGCGCGCGCGCCAACCGGGGCGCGTCTCGCACGGTGTCGTCGTCGATGAGGTGCGTGGAGCCGCCGCCCACGAGCGCACCCAGCATCTGCCAGATGGAGATGTCGAAGCTGAGCGCGGCGATCTGCGCGACGACATCGCTGGGCCCCAGGTCGAGCGCCGCGCGCATGCCCAACAGGTGGTTGAGCATGCCCCGGTGCGGAATCATCACGCCCTTGGGCGTGCCCGTGGAGCCGGACGTGAACAACACGTAGGCCAGCGTGTCCGGTGTCGCGCGAGGAGGCAGCGGCGCGGTGCTCTCGACTTCCGCGCCGTCCAGCGTCAGGACGCGAGGACGTGACGCCTCGGGCAATCGCGCGAGGACCTCCTCCAGCACCGAGCCCGATGCACCGAGCGCCAGCACGAAGGGCGCACGGCTCTCCGTCAGCAACGTCGCGAGTCGCTCCGGAGGCAGCCGCGCATCCAGGGGCAGGTAGGCGCCACCGGCCTGGTGCACGGCGAGCAGCGCGCGCACGGTGGCCTCGGAGCGCTGTCCCAGCACGCCGACGATGACGTCCGGTCCCACGCCTTGGGCCACCATCCGCCGCGCCGCGCGACGCGTGTCCGCCGCCAGCGCGGCGTAGGTCCACCGCGCGCCCTCGGGCGTCGTCAGCGCCACGGCTTCAGGCGTGCGCGCGACCTGCGCGTCGAAGTGCTCGGGGAAGACGGACGACAACGGGAACGGCTGCCGTGGCGGACTCGCGTCCAGGAGCACCTGCGCGCGCTCTTCGGGAGGCAGCAGCGTCAGCGAGTCCAGTCGCGTGTGCGGCGCGCGCAGCGCATGACCGAGCAACTGGAGGTAGTGCCCCAGGAGCCTCCTCACCGTGTGGGCTTGGAACAGGTCGGTGCTGTAGCGGGCGTACAGCTCGAAGCCGGTGGCGCTCTCGATGAGCGTCAGGTGGAGGTCGAACTCGCAGGCACCCGTGTCGAGCGGCACATCGCGCGCGCCAGGAAAGGCGCCCGCGAGCGAGTGCTCCACCTGGTACAGGTCGAACATCACCTGGAACAGCGGCGAGTGACTGAGGCTGCGCTCCACGCCCAGCGCCTGCACCAGCCTGTCGAAGGGAAGCTCTTGATGGGCCAGTGCTTCCAGCGTGGTGGTGCGCGTGCGCCCGAGCAGGGCCGCGAAGTCATCCGACGGAGACACCTGCGTGCGCAGCACCACCGTGTTGACGAACAGGCCCACCAGTCCCTCGGTGGACGGGTGCGGGCGTCCGGACACGGGCGTGCCGACGCAGAAGTCGTCCTGCCGCGTGTAGCGATACATCAGCGCGGCGAACGCGGCCTGGGCCGTCATGAACGGCGACACCTGCTGCTCTCGGCTGAACGCGCGCAGCGACTCGACGAGCGCGGGGGACAGCGTGAGCCGCTCGGTCAGCGCGCCTCGGTCCGAGCGCTGCGCGGGGCGCGGCAGGTCGGTGGCGAGGTCCAGGTGTTGAGGCGCGCCATCGAGGCGACGCTTCCAGTACGCGAGCAGCTCCGGCTCGCGCTCCGATGCGGCGGGCGTGCGCTGCCACGCGGAGACATCCGCCAGCTCCAGCGGCAGGGGCGTCAGCGACGGCGCCTCACCTCGCGCGAGCATCGCGAGGAGCGACGCCAGCTCACGCATCAGCACGTTGATGGACGCGCCATCCGTGACGAGGTGATGGAACGCCAGCACCAGCATGTGTCGCTGGCTCGGCGCGCGCAGCAGGCGGAAGCGATACAGCGGCCCGTGCTCCAGGTCGAACGGCCGCGACGCCTCTTCCTTCAGGCGCCCGGCCCACGGATTCGCATCACCCGTGTCTGGCACGTCCTCCACGTCCAGCGCCCGCGCGGGCACGGGGAGGAAGTCGAGGCGAGGGCGACCCCCATCCTCGGGGAATCGGGAGCGCAGCGCGGCGTGACGTTCCAGCAGCAGCCGCAGGGCCGTGTCGAGTGGTTCGAGGTCCACCGGGCCACGCAGCTCGGCGGCCCAGGGCACGACGTACGTCGCGGTGCCCGGCCGGAGCTGGTGCAGGAACCACATGCGCTCCTGCGCGGGCGAGAGGACGGCGGGCGCACCGGACGGGCGGCGCATGGGGCCCACTGCGCGCGGCGCTTCCGCGCTGTTGGCCCGAGGGGATTTGCGTCCCAGGAGTTGCTGAAGCAAGGCGCGCTTCGCCGCCGGGTCCAGGGAGTCGAGGTCGGAAGGGGAGGTCATGTCCGGGGGAGAGTCAGGGGCCGGGAGGTTGCGGAGGAGCAGGGGCGCGGCGGTGGGGGCACGCCGAGGGCACTGCGGACTAGATGCGCATGAAGAGGCTCACGCCCGCGCGAAAGACGCCCAGCCCCGAGCTGCTCGCGGCGGGATCCGAGGACGTCTGCTCGAAGCGGAACTCGCTGCCCTTGTCGCCGTAGGGAACTTCGACAAAGGCGCGGACGGCGATCTCCAGCACGTCGAACGGTGAGGCCTGGAAGTCGAGCCGAGACATGAATGAGACATCCTGCAGGTTCGCCAGGGTGGTGAAGATGACCGTGGGCGTGGTGCGGCTGCGGCGCGCGATGTTGAGCTGCCCCATGGCGTAGTAGCGCCCGAAGTAGAGCGACTGGTAGTCACCCTGCGCGTTGAGCCACGGGAGATAGGCTCGGTCGTCGTAGCCGAGCGGATTGGAGAAGCCCTCCACCCTCAGGATGGCGCGGTACACATCCGCGAAGACGACCTGCGCGGACACCCCCGCGCTGGCCAGGAGCTTCGGCCCGTCGAGCTGGCGCTCCACGAAGCCATCGGTGGTGCGCTGCCACAGGCGCGTCGGGCTGTCGCGCACGAGCGCCAGCTCCGTGTTGAAGTCGAAGATGCCCGCGCCAACCGACAGGTCCAGGCCATAGCGAGGACGCCGCTGCTCATGGAACGCGGCCGTGGCGATGAGCTCTCCGGGACCCACGGCCATTTCGGCACGCACCGCGCCGCCGTAGCGCACCGTCCGGTCCTCGTCGGTCGTGCCCGCCATCTCCGCGGTGCCGATGAGCGACAGGTTGGCGGCCATGGACTCCCAGGGGAGTGACAGCTTCACCATGTCCACGCCCGTGCGGAGGTCCAGGTTGCTGAGCGGATCCGGATTGGGAGGCTGGAGGAAGTCCGTGGGGCGCCACACCTGCGAGCTGCCCCAGCGAACCTCCTGTCGCCCCGCGGTGACGTAGAGGGTGCGTGCGACGTCGAACTTGAGCCAGAGCTGCCCCAGCAACACCTCCGGGCGCGTGTGCCGCGTGTCGAGCGGATCGAACCCGAGTCGCCCCAGCATGTATCCACGCACGCGCTGAGACGCGGTCGCGTCCAGGTAGAGGTCCACGAGCGTGGGGAACGAAGGCTCGAACGACGTGGTCCCGTCGGTGCGAACTCCCACCACTTCCGCGCGCTGGTAGAGCGCCCCTCCCAGCGCGAGTGCGGGCTTGGTGGGCATCCGCTGCGTCCAGTCGCTGTCGCCGCTCTCCTCCACGGGGCCCTGCCATCCGCGGATGACCGAGTCTCCCGCTCCGTCCTGGGCCGGAGGTGGCGCGGCGACGGGCGCGGCAGGACTCGGCACGGGCGAGCCCGTCTGTGGTGCATCCTCCACGACGGCGGGAGCCAGCCCCTCGCTCGAAGCCAACGCAGTGTCCGGTACGACAGCTGCCGGCGCGGGTGCGACGTCCTTGGCGGGGACAGGCGTCGCCTCGGGAGGAGGCCGCGACGCGGTGGGGGCCGCGAGGAACTCCAATGCGCGGACGCGCTGCGCCCGGTCGAGCAGGACGGAGAGTCCTCGGGCGCGATAGCTCAGCCGGATCAGTCGTCCGGGGGCGGGCTCTTGCTCGAAGCAAGATGGAGCATCCGGAGCGGCATCGTCACAGGCAGGACCATAGAGGGCCTCGATGGCCGCGCGCTTCATGGCGCGAGCGGGCAGCACCTCGATGGCGCTCAGGGCGCGCTCGGAGCCCGTGAAGCGGAAGCGCACCCGACGAGCCCCGGGGGGCGCCGATTTGCGCTGATACGTGAGCTCCACCTCTCCGCCTCGTTCCGTTCGTTGACTGGGGGAACCGAACGACTGAAGGACTTGGGGGAGGGTGGTTGTTCCGGGTGTCGCTCCACTCCACGGCTCGGCACGCGCGAGGCCGCCGCAGAGCAGGGTGAGCGCGACCGTGGCGAGAGCGAAGGGAGAGGTGGTCATCGGGGAGAAGCCCGAGCGTATACGACTCGAACGGGTGACGGCAGAGGTCGGCCAAGCCGCGCGGCGTCACAGGTCGTGCATTGACACCGGCCCCATCCTGCCGTGAGCATCCCGACTCCCAGCATTCGCGAGCAGCATTCGTCAGGAGGCTCCATGGCCGCGGAAGACACGGTGCAGTCGCAGTCCGAGCAGTCCACGCAGCCGGTGTCCGCTGAGGCTGCTCCCGCCGCGCTCTCCGCCGCTCCGGAGAAGCTCGATGAGATCGAGGAGATCGACTTCCTCCTCGAGGAGATCGAAAGCAAGATTGCTCCGCTCGCGCTCGCGTGAGCATTCCAGGCACCTACGTCGGGGACTTCGCGCCGTACTGGCACCCCGTCGCGTATTCGCATGAGCTGACCGACCGCCCTCTCCCCGCGCGGTTGCTGGAGACCGACCTGGTGCTCTGGCGCACGAGCGCGGGCGTGGCGGCCACGCATCGCCGGTGTGCCCACCGAGGCGCGGACCTCGCCGCGGGCGAGGTGACCCCCGAAGGTGTGCGCTGTGGTTTTCATGGATGGACCTACGGCGTGGATGGCCGCTGTGTGCGCGTGCCGTCCCAGCCCTCGGCGCCCATCTCTCCCAAGGCGTGCATCCCCGCCTTCAAGGCCACCGAGCGCTACGGCCTCGTCTGGGTGTGCTTGTCGCCCACGCCCAAGGCGCCGCTGCCCGAGTGGCCCGAGCTGGAAGACGGCAGCGTGGCCACGGTGCCGTTGCCTCGGCTGGAGTGGGACGTCTCCGCGGGCCGGTTGGTGGAGATCATCCTCGACGTCGCGCACCTGGGCTGGGTGCATCGCGGCACCTTCGGCAACCCCGAGGTGCAAGAGGTGCCGCCCTACGACGTGGAGCGAACTCCCGAGGGCGGACTGCGCACACGCATCGTGTACCCCGCGCTGGCGCCACCCATGGAGGGCGCGCCGCCCAAGGTGGACCGCACCACGCTGACGTATGACGTGACGCTGCCGTTCGCCGCGCGGCTGGCCTTCAAGCCCACGCTCTTCTACGTGCACACGGTGTACGCCGTCGCCTCGCCCATCGCCGAGGACAAGATGGTGGGCTTCTACTTCTCCAGCTACCACCCGCGGCTGCGCAACCACTTCCCGGAGCTGTTCGTGAAGAGCGAGCTGGCCATCCTGGAGCAGGACCGCCGCGTGCTGGAGGGGGTGCGCCCCAAGGCGCATCCCATCGACTTCTCCAGCGAGCTGCACACGCGCGCGGACCGGCTCCCCATCGAGTACCGTCGCGCCATCATCGCTCTGCGCACCGGCCAGCCCGTGGACGGCCCCGCGCCCGAGTGACGTGTCTCCCCAGAAGCGCGTCCCGCGTGACGCGCTTCGCCCCAGAAGGATCTCCCCGGTGAAGCACTCCTGGCTCCCCCTCCTGCTCCTGCTGTCCGCGTGTCGTCGCGATGCCCCGGCGAGCCCGCCCGCGCCTGCCGCTGCCGCTCCGGCCGCAGCGGCCACGGCCGCTCCCGCGAAGGCGGGGCCTGACTCCGTGGCCTCGCGCCAGGTGGAGCGCGGGCGCTACCTGGGTGAGCACGTGCTGGCCTGTGGCTCCTGTCACAGCGAGCGGGATTGGACTCGCTATGGCGGCCCGGTGACGGGCGCGCCCCTGGCGGGCGCATGCTGGGGAGAGGGCTGGGAGATGCCCGGCCGCGTCTGTGCTCCCAACCTCACCTCGGATCCGGAGCACGGCCTGGGGAAGTGGACGGACGAGGAGCTGCTGCGTGCGCTGCGCGATGGCACGGGCCGGGATGGCAAGACGCTGTTCCCGCTCATGCCGTTCCTCCTCTACCGCGAGCTGTCCGACGCGGACGCGCGCGCCGTGATTGCGTGGCTGCGCACCGTGCCACCCTCGACGCACACGGTGCCTCGCTCGGAGCTGCCCGCCGAGATGTATGCCGAGTACCAGGGCCTCGCCGCGCCCCAGAAGGCGCCGGTCGCCGAGCCCGCCGCGGACCCCGTTTCGCAGGGGCGCTATCTGGCCAACCTGGCGCAGTGCACCGCGTGTCACGCGGGCGTGGATGACGCCGCGACCCCGTTCGTGGGCGGCCGGCCCGTGTCCACCCCGTTTGGCCCCGAGGTGGTCGCCAACCTCACCCCGCATGCCACGGGGCTGGGCTCGCTCGACGCGGAGCGGTTCGTGGCCCGCTTCGCCGCCTTCCGGGACGTGGCCCCGGCGGCGAGTGTCCGCGGGCACCCCAACAAGCTGGCCATGCCCTGGATCTTCCTGGCGGGAATGACCGAGCCGGACCTCCGCGCCGTGTACCGCTACCTGCGCACCGTGCCCGCCGCCGTCACCCCCGCGCCTTCCGCGAAGTGACCTTCTTGGCTTCTAAGGAAAGCAACCAGTAGAGTGAGCGACCGAGCTTCGACTCACTGCCTCGCCACCCCCCTCCCTGGGTGGCAGGCGCGGCGCATGCCCTCATGACCTCTCCCCACAAGAGCCTGCTCTTCGCTTTGCTGGTGCTGACCGCCAGCTGCGACGTCCTCAAGACCTCCGATGTCGAAGGGACCCGCGGACGCGGCGCGAGGGCCTTCGACCCCTATTCCAGCTCCGCCTCTGGAGCCATCTCGCTGTCGCTGCTGTATTTCAACGGCTGCGCCATGTTGCCCAACGGCGAGGCGGTGTCGCGCGGGTCGCTGGACCTGCCGGACTACCCGGCTACGTGCGCGCCCCTCAACTCGGGCATCCCGCTGGGCAAGCCCGCCGAGCCCACCGCGCGCTTCCGCGTGGTGGCCGGAGAGACCTACTTCCTGCGTGAGTTCACCGCGGTGGACGCCGTGTTCGGCGACCTGGTGAAGGACGTCCCCAACGACTTCAATGACCGGCACGCGCCTTCCGTGTGGATGCGGAAGATGTCGCGCTTCAAGGACCTGGACTGGTCCGGCGTCACCATCGGCCACGACACGTGGCGCAACGACGGTGGCTCGGTCTTCATCCGCGAGACCTTCTACGAGAACGCCGCGTGGATGGTGTCCCTGGATGACACCTTCCTCGTGGAGGTGCTGGACGCCTCCAACACCGTGCGCGCCTCGGTGACGTACAAGCGCACCGACTTCCTGTCGGAGAGCCCGGTGACGGGGCGCACGCGCGCGAGCTGGACGGTGGGCGGTCTGTCGCGTCCGCTGTCGCCGGGGGACCCGGTTCCTCATCAGGCCGGGCCGGACGCGCCGTCGTACAAGACGATCATCAAGGCGTCGTTCGTCAACTCCACCAACCCGTTCAAGTCCTTCCGCATGCCGGAGCAGGCGGGAGAGGGCTTCATCCGGGTGACCTGGAGCCTGCTGCCCAACAAGCCGTTCCTGTCTCCAGTCACCTTCGTCGCGAACAAGGACCGCGAGGCGACCTGCTACAAGCTCGACGCCAACGGGATGTCCACGACGGAGCGGGTCGCGTGTGGCTTTGGCCTGACGCAGTCCGTGCGGTTGCAGCGGCCCACCAACGGGCAGTTCTACCAGCCGGGTGAGACCGTCGAGTTCGCCGTGTCGCTGCAGGATGGTGACGGCAATGGCCTGCACGCGCGCGATCGCATGCCCAGCTACAACAGCTACATCGCCTCCGAGTCCAACGGCCTGTCGTACTTCAACGACGCCATGCTCCTGAGCTACCGCGACGCGAGCGCCTCCGAGTCCGGCTACAAGGTCGTGGGCCCGCTCCAGGACATCAAGGTCGTGCACGGAGAGCTGAAGCTGCCTTACTTCGCGTTCCCGCGTGGCGAGCCGCAGTTCTACCTGCCCGCGGGCGTGAACAAGGTCGCCGGTGGTGGCGACGCGGAGCCCTCCACGCGCTACGGGGTCCAGCTCCCGCCTGATGCCAAGCCCGGCACCTACGCCATCTTCCTCAAGGGACACCGCTCGTTCCTGGGGGAGCGGCTGGCTCGGTTGGATCCGTTCTTCTTCCAGGTCGGGCAGGCGCAGCCCACCACGTACCCGGGCCGCGTCGGCAACTGCCAGCTCTGCCACAACGGGGTGAACTCGCTGACGAACATCCACCACGGCCTGTCAGTGGACCACGTGGAGGCGTGCAAGACCTGCCACCTGGATGAGAGCGTGGGCTACCTGCCGGACAGCATCCACCGCATCCACATGGGGTCGCGCAAGTACAACCAGAACAAGGGTGACTGCACGGTGTGCCACCTGACGCGGGAGAGCGCGCTGTTCCCCAGCATCATGGCCTGCAACGGCTGCCACGGTCAGTCGCACGGCACGGAGTACTTCGACCTCCAGTTCCAGCCCGTCACCAATACGCCCAATGGCTACGGCAACTGCGCCCAGGCCTGCCACGTCACCACGCCCCCGGCCGAGCACATCCTGCCGGCTCGCTGAGCCTTCGAGGACCGCCATGAAGCGACGCACTTCCTTCGCCCATGCCGCCGTCTGCTCCGCGCTCCTCGCGGGCTGCGCGGCCTCCGATGCCCCCACCACGCCGCCGCCCGGCAACACCGCGCCGTATGCGGATCTGGCCGTGCGCAAGACGAACGTCTCGGGCGTGGTGTTCGACCCCGAGGCCCTCTTCTTCTCGTTCGCGACGTGGCCGAAGAACCCGGACGACCCGACGGAGGAGCCGCCTCCTCCCGCCCTGCTGTACGGCATGCCCACCGTCATGCGCGCCAGCGCCTGGGGCGCCAAGGTTCACCTCGTGGACGCCACGGGGGCGGTGGCTGACACCAGCTCTCCCGCGATGGCGCCGTGGGGCCAGTGGCAGACCGAGAAGGGCATCTCGCCCGATGCCTCCATGGTCTACCTCATGCAGGCCGAGTCCACGCCCGAGATGACCATCGGCGCCAGCGACATCTTCCCCGCGGAGGCGGGCTTCCTCCCCATCCCCGCGGCCACGTACTTCCCCACGGTCACCCTGCGGCCCCTGGCGCCCACTGGCACGCAGTGCATGATCCAGATGGCGACGCTCGTGGGAGACGCGGGCGCGCTGGGCGCGCTGTCGAAGACGCTCTCCACCGAGACGGGCACGGCGGTCACGCCGGCCAGCCTGGCGGACCCCTCCAGCGGCCGAGCCGTCGCGCTCATCTGGGTGTACTCGCCCAGCCCGGTGCTGGACCTGTTCATGTACCCGAGCGGCGACATTGCCGCCGAGACCAACAGGGGCTCGCTGTACGCGTTGGATTGGGCGCCGCCCACGGGCGCGCCCGGGCAGTCCGCGATGGGCTTCACGGCCAAGCGCAACGGGGTGAGCAGCCTGGGCTACTACGCGCTCGTGGTGCCGCCCAACGTGGCGGGCCCGGTGAAGGTGTCCTTCGTGGACACCATCACGAACAAGCCGGATGGACGCCCTTGGTCCGTGTCTCCGCTGAACATGCCCGGACTGCCTCCGGGGCTGTCGTTCACGCGGCTGTTGGCCAGCTCGGAGACGGGCCCGGAGAAGGAAGACCCCTTCGCGGAGGAAGAGCTGCCGCCGGACTTCAGCTTCCTGTGCTTCCCTCCGTAGGGCTTTAGCGCCAGGGCTGAACGGTGAGCTGACGGAAGCGCACGGTGGGCTGCCCGAACGACACGGGCAGCGGGCCGTGGTCCAGCTTCCGGCAGCCTCGGGTGGCGAAGAGGTTGCGCGAGTCCGCGCCCACCGCGTCGATGGCCGCGAGCGCCTCCAGGCCGTTTCCGCGCAGGATGCCCGGGCTCACGCGACGGCCCGGTCTCCCGTCACGAATCTCGCGCGCCTCCACCATGTAGAAGCTGAAGTCGCCGGTCAGCATGTTCATGTGGCGCGGGTTGAGGTGCTGCACGAGCAGCCCGTGGCCAACGTCCGCGAGGAGCGAGTCCAGGTCTCCCGCGTGCGGCTCCACGCGCGTGTGCGCCATGCGAGGCAAGGGCGCGTGACGGAAGCTGACGCGCCGGCCATGGCCGTTGGGCGCATGTCCTAGCGCGCAGGCGCTGCGTGCATCGAAGAGCGGTGTGCCCACGATGCCCGCGCGCAGCAGCGGAACGACTCGTGCCGCGTGGCCCTCATCGTCCCAGGTGAAGCCCAGCGCGCCGTTGCCATCCGTCGGGTCATCGGAGACGGACACATGCTCCGCGGCCACGCGTTGTCCCAAGCGGCTCGCCAGATAGGAGCCGCCGCGCGCGACGACGTCTCCTTCGAGCGGATGGCCACACACCTCATGGAAGAAGGACCCCGAGGCCGCACCTGGAGGAAACACGACGGGGAACGCTCCGGTCGGGCAGGGAACAGGTGGGGTGCTGTCTCGGAGGTGGCGGACCATGTCCTCCACCTGGGCCTCCAGGCGAGGCAGGTCCGCGTGCGCATGTGCCAGGTCAGGCCATGCGGCGCAGCGCCAGAGGTCCGCGCCGGTATCGAGGACGGTCTTCACCTCCAGGATGGCGTGGCGCTGGTGGTTCTCCACGGCCTGGGTCTCATTCACGCAGAGCGTCCGGCGGTCCACCTCGCGCAGCAGGACATCCAGGTGCACGGCGCCCGCTGCGCGAGCCACCTCGACGAGTCGCCGCACGAGGGCCTCGGTCTCGGGGGCCACGTGTACAGGCGCGGGCTCGGCTTCGAGCAGGGCGCGGGCTTGGTGGTGGACCTCCGCCGGGAACGCGGTCGGGAGCGAGGCGTGTTCGGTCAGCTCGGCCCAGCGCCAGCCCGCGCCGTCGGGAGTGGACTGGGACCAACCGCGGTCGCGGACGGGAGCGCCCGGGCGCAGGCCGGAGCGCTGGTGGACGACCTCGGATTCCTCGCGCCGCTCGACGAACCAGTTCAGGCCCGCGCTCCCTTCTCCGGTGAGGTGGATTCTTACCATCCGCGTGGCTCGTGGGCGCGGGGCGTGGGGCATGATGTCGCGCCGAAAGCGAGCGTGGAGGCCGTGGATGCCGGACAGCCTTGAGGCGCGAGAGGACACGGGCGTCGAGCGCTGCGCGGGCGTGGACCTGGGAGAGGTGCTCGGAGCCGCGCGCGACGCGCTGGCGGACCTCGCGTGGGCGCACGCGGGCGCGGAGGCGGAGCTGTTCCTGCGCGCGGAGCGGCGTCTGACGGTGGAGCACGAGGCCGCCACGGGAGCGCCCGTCCTCAACACGGGAGAGTCTCTCCTGGCGACCGCGAGGGTGGGGCGCGACGAAGCCCGCGGTCATGCCGCGATGCCCGTGCGAGAGGCGCACGACTTGCGCCAAGTCCTGGTGCTGGCCGCCGAACCGTGGCGACGCCTCAAGCTGGCACTCGATGCTTCGGCATCTCCTTCGCCACTCGCCTCGGATGGGTCCATGCACGGCGCTTCAGCGCATGCCGCGGATGCCCGTGAGGCATCGCGCAGCGCATCGTCGCGCGCTGGGGAGGTGTCCGCGCCCGGTACATCACCGCATGTGTCATCGCGGCCTGCGGGTGTAGCCGATGCTTCGGACAACACATCGTCGCGTGTGGCGGACGCTGTCCCGTCAGGTGTCGTGCCTCCCGGTCACGACGATTCTTCGCGAGACGTGCCGGTGTCCCCTGCGGACGTGAGTGCTCCGCATGGACCTCCGCGTCTTCATTCCGAAGGTCTCGCGGAGCGAACGGCGCGAGCGGTTCGGGAAGTGGTTCCTTCCGGCGTCGTGGTCCAGGCGGCGGTCCTCACGCAGGTGTCGTCGTGGTGCGCGCTCGTGCGTGAGGGCCGTGCACACAGCCTCGACTCGAGCTTGCGCGAGGACTTCTTCGTGCGCGTCGAGACGGCCCGTGGCGCGGTGGTCGATGCGCTCTCCTCCGTTCCCGCGACGCGCGAAGCAAACCTTCCCGCGCTGCGTGCTCGACTGGCCGAGGCCGTGGCCGCGCTGGAGGGACCGGCCGAAGCCGTGGATCCATCGCTCCCCGTCGTGCTGCGTCCGGCGGTGGCTGCTCCGCTGGTGGCGGGCCTGGCGTGGCTCCTTCGCGGGGACGTCGTCGCGGCGACTCCGGCGCTCGCTCGCGCGGTGGGGCGCAAGGTGTTCCCGTCGGTGCTGACCGTGGAGGATGACCCCGCGCATCCGCTGGGCACGCGCTCGCGCGCGACGGATGACGAGGGACATCCGACCTCGCTGCTGCGCCTCGTGGACGCGGGCCGGCTGACGGGCTTCGTGCACTCAGCGTCGACCGCGTCCCGCCTGGGAAGCGCGCCGAATGGCCGAGGTCTGCGCGCGCCCGGCGAGCTTCCTTCTCCCGAGGCGCTGAACCTCCACATCGTCCCGCGCGGCGACGCGCTGCCCTCGGACTACACGGAGCTGGTGGCTCGCGTGGAGACGTTCACCACCATGGCGAAGCCGGGGACCGTGGGCCTCGTCGCGGCGGGCTGGGAGGTCCGAGGCGGAGTGCGAGTCCGCCGGCTCGCGCCGGTGGAGCTGGACCTCTCCGTCCTCGAAACGTTCCGCGCCCTGCGAGGCGTGGGCGCGGACCTGACCTTCTTTCCCACGGCGGACGGCTGCGGCACTCCGTCGCTGCACTTCCCGCCGTTGCTCGGAAGCTGAGCGGCTCAGCGCCCCTTCTTGGGCGCCACCTTCCGCACGGCGCGCCAGCGCACCATGTCGTTGAGCAGTCCCAGGAAGGCCTTGCGCGTGAAGCCCCGCGCGGGCAGCCGCGAGAAGAACTGGCTCTCCAGCGCCTCCACGTGCTGCGCCTTGGGGCCATTGAGCGTGGACACCAGCCACTCGATGCGACGGCGCACGGCGGGAGACACGCTCAGGCCCGTGGAGCGGCCGTTGGCGGACACCAGCACGTCCCCATCCGGCAGCGGCACGGCGACCAGTGAGTGGTAGCCGCCGCCCCCTTGAATCCAGTCCTGCGCGGACAGGACCGTGTTCGTGTCCTCGGGAGGCGGGCCGGACATGGCGCCGTTCGTGGCGTAGCGCACCCAGTGCTCGGTGAGCGCGCGCTCGGAGGCCACCACGGTGTTCGCCTTGGACGCGTGGCGCAGCGGGACGCGCACGCTGTCGGGAAGCTGCCAGCCGTCGCGGCTCGGCAGCTCCTTGGGCGTCAGGATGCCCGGCCACTGGGGCTGCGGACCCACGCCAAAGAAGTCCGGCGGACGGTACGCCACGCCCAGCGAGATGCAGATGCTCAGGCCCTCGGTGGGCTCGGCGCGGTGCCAGTACGTCACGGGCCACGTGAGGATGTCGCCCGGGTCCCCCTCGATGAAGGACGCCTTGGCGAGCATCGCGTCCTCGTCCGCCTTGTCGAGCAGGTGCACGGACGCGGTGCGCAGCGGCAGCTCCGGATCCTTGGGCATCTCCGGGCGCGAGCCCAGCGTCTCGAACGGCCAGAGGCTGATGATCTTCTTCCCGTGGACGATGAAGTTGAAGACGGCCAGGTCATCCTTGTGGATGCCGAACGGCGTGAAGCGGTAGTTGCCGAAGAGGATGGCCGGGTCGGCGCCGAACAGCGGCATGCCGAGCCCCTCGTACATGCCCTGGAGGAACGAGCGCAGCTGGAGCCAGTGCCGCCAGTTGTAGCTCTGCCCGCTGTTGAGGACGATGCCGAAGCGCTTGCCCCCGAGCCACTTGTCGAGCCGGTGGTAGTACGCCTCGAAGTTCTCGTCCTCGGGCAGCGGCAAGTGCCGCCGCGTCAGAGGGAAGAGCATCGAGTGGTAGGCCACTCCGTCCGGTCCATCCTCGTGCTCCAGGTAGAACCGGAACGCCTTCATGATGGCGAGGCTCTGCTCGCGCAGCAGGTGCTGAGCGCCGGCCACCAGCGCGTCGAACACCTCGTCCGACGTGGGGAAGCCACGCGCGAAGGGCTGCTTGATGACGGTGGGCTTCTTGCCGAAGTAGTTCTTGTCGAACTCTTTCCAGAAGGAGCGGGGGAGGGCCAGGGAGAGGTCGTCGTCCTGGGCCTGGGGAGCGGGAGCGCGAGCCAGCATGGGAGAACCCGGGGAGAGCCGTGGTGCGGGGGATATGGCGCCGCCCAGGCTAGCACGGGGTGCGTTAGAGTGCCCGCCTCGCCCCTGCTCCCCCGAGGCCCCCTTGGAGATCGCGCTCCACGAGATCGAGCCCTGGCTCATCCAGTATCAGTTCGTTCGCTACAACCTGGCCGAGAGCGGCATGGTCAACCAGACGGTGGGGCAGCTGCTGGAGGCGACCGGCGGCTCCCCCGAAGAGCTGCTGCGGCAGTCCTTCGACAACGCGGACACCCGAGGCTCGCGAGCCCTGCGCGAGGCCATCGCGGCGCTCTATGACGGCGTGGAGCCGGACGACGTGCTCGTCACCACGGGCACCAGCGAGGCGCTGTTTCTCTACTCGCACGTGCGCCACCGTCCCGGGGCCAACGTCGTGGTGCCCACGCCCGCGTTCCAGAGCCTCCCCGAGGTGCCGCGCTACCTGGGCTACGAGGTGCGCGAGCTGCCACTGAAGGTCGAGCAAGGCTTCCGCCTGGACCTGGGCGCGCTCGAGCGGCTCGTGGATGCGAACACGCGCACGGTGGTGATGAACAACCCGCAGAACCCCACCGGCATGCGCCTCACCGACGCGGAGATCTCCGAGGTCCGCCGCCTCGCGTCCAAGGTGGGCGCGGAGGTGCTCGCGGACGAGCACTACCGCTTCGTCCCCCTCGATGACGAGGCGCAGCTCATCCCCAGCCTCTACACGCCGGATGGCGGCACGGTGGCCATCGGCTCGATGATCAAGTGCATGGGCTGCGTGGGCTTGCGCGTGGGCTGGATGATTGGCCCCAAGTCGCTGCTCGATGCGTGTCGCGACTTGAAGGACTACACGACGCACACGCTCTGCTCCATGAACGACTACGTGGCCACGCAGGCGCTGCGCCACTGGCAGCCGGTGATGCGGCTGTATCGCGCGTGGGTGAAGGAGAACGTCGCGGCCTTCACCGCGTTCATGGCGCGCCACGCGGACGTGCTGGGCTGGGTGCCGCCGCAGGGGGGGCTCGTGGCGTTCCCCTATCTGCGGGATGCCTCGGTCGCCTCGGCACACCTGTCCCGGCGGCTGGTGGAGACGCGCGAGGTGTTCGTGCTCCCGGGCGAGACGTTCGGTCGGCCGGGCCACTTCCGAGTGGGCTTCGGCCTGCCGCCCGCGCGCTTCGCCGAGGCCCTGGCGCGCTGGAGTGACTTCCTCTCCGAGCGCGCCTGGAAGTAAGCCGTGGCCCTGGCGATGAAGGAGTGAAACACGATGGTGGGGCAGGGACTGGGGACGCTGCTGCTGGAGGGCGCGCTCGAATGGGTGCGGAAGCTGCCCTCGGCGCTGTCGTCCGAGGTGACAGTGGACGTGAGCCGCAAGCGGGTGCGGTTGTCGCACGCGCGCGTCGAGGCGCTCTCGCGGCAGGCGCTCCGGAGCGTGAAGTCGCTGGAGCTGCGCGAGTGGATCTCCTCACCCGGCGTCTATGACATCCGCGCGACGGTGAAGGGCTGGAAGCTGCGCGTGCAGACCACGCCGGAGCGCGTGGAGCTGGCACAAGGCCGCTACACCCTGTGGCTGCGCACCCCGGGCAAGGTGGAGCTGGAGGAATCGAGAGGCGCGTCCGCGCTGGTGATGGGCGTCTTGCGCGCGAGCGCGGGCCAGGCGGCGGTGCGCGCGCTGGCCGACAAGCTGCTGCCGCCAAACATCCGCTGGGACGGCCAGGTGCTGCGCGTGGAAGGCAGGCTGCCGAAGGAGGGCGCGCTGGCGGCCCGGCTCTTCGAGTCCTCCTCCCTGGCGATGTCGGCGGAGCACTCGCCCGAGGGACTGTGGCTGTCCGCCGAGGCGTGGCCTGGGCTGATGGACCTGCTCCAGGCCGCCTTCGGCACCGACCTTCCTCGCACGCCCCCGGGGAGTTGAGACCGCTCGCGCGGCGGCGGCTCAGCTCGTCTTCTTTCCCAGGTGCGACACGTACTGGCCCGCCTTCGAGCGGGCCGCGATGGCCAGCCGGTTCCACGCGTTGATGGTGCTCACCACGAAGGTCAGGTCGGACAGCTCCTTCGCGGAGAAGTGGCGGCTTGCCTCCGCGTAGACGGCATCCGAGGCGTGGCCCTGGGTGATGAGCGTGACGGCCTCGGTCCAGGCCAGCGCCGCGCGCTCGCGCTCCGTGTAGTAGGCGGCCTCCCGCCACGCATCGAGCCCATAGAGACGCTGCTCCGACTCGCCCAGGGCGCGGGCGTCCTTCCAGTGCATGTCGATGCAGTAGGCGCAGCCGTTGATCTGCGAAGCCCGCAGCTTGAGCAGGTGGAGCAGCGGCTGCTCCAGCCCACAGGAGTGCAGGTACTTCTCCAGGGCGAGCATGGCCTGGTATCCGCCGGGGGAGAGCTGGTCGATGGGGAATCGGGGGTCCATGGGGTCCTCGTGATTCGGCGGGGACCGGAAGGGCCCCTCGCGCTCGAACGGATGAGTAACGGCGACCGGCCGCGCGCACGAGAGCCACTTGTGCACGAAGGCGTGGGGCCACCTTGCGCGCCCCGCCCGTGTCAGTCGAGGGCTTCCGCCAACCGCCGCACGCCCATGTCGAGTTCTGGCTCCGGGACGCACGCATAGCCCAGCAAGAGCGCGTGGCGTCCCCGCGGGGCCGTTCGGAACTGTGACAGGCCGAGGGCCTGGACACCTCGCTCGGCGGCTCGGGCGCTGACCGCGAGGTCATCCGCGCCTTCGGGCAGCCAGCCCACCAGGTGCAGCCCCGTGTCCGATGGGGCCACGTCCAGGGCGCCCTTCAGCTCACGCCGCGCTGCCTCCACCAGCCGGGCCTGGCGCTTCGCGTAGAGCACGCGCATGCGGCGCACGTGGCGGCTGAAGTGCCCCTCTTGGATGAAGTCCGTGAGGACGGCCTGCTCCAACGTGGGGGACTGCACGTCCGCATACATCCGGGCCGCGGCGAACGCGTCCACCAGGGACTCGGGCACCACGAGGTATCCCAATCGAAGCGACGAGGTGAGCACCTTGCTGAAGGTGCCGCAGTAGAGGACGCGCGAGTCGCTCGCCAGTCCCTGCAACGAAGGCAGCGGCCTGCCTGCGTAGCGAAACTCGCTGTCGTAGTCGTCCTCGAACACCCACGCGTCCGTGCGGCGGGCCCACGCGAGCAGGGCCTCGCGGCGCTGGGGGCTCATCGTCACGCAGAGGGGAAATTGATTCGAGGGAGTCACCACCGCGAGGCGCGCGTCCGGGCGCAGCCGCGTGGCGGCCTCCACGTCCAGGCCCTCCGCATCCACCGGCACGGGGACGAGCGTGGCGCCCGCGCCCTGCAGTGCCCCGCGCGCCGCGAGGTAGCCCGGGTCTTCCACCCACACGGCGTCGCCCGGGTCCAGCAGCACCTGCGCCACGAGTCCGATGGCTTGTTGTGAACCATTGACGATGAGCACCTGCTCCGGGACGCAGCGCACGCCACGCGAGGTGCCCAGGTAGCTGGCGATGGCACGACGTAAGGGCAGCGCGCCGCGCACGTCCCGGTGGGCCAGCATGTCGCGCCACGAGCGCTGCCAGCGGCGGTGCAGCAGCCGTCCCCATAGCTCGCCGGGGAAGGCATCCAGCGCGGGCGTGCCCAACTGGAAGGCCCGCAGCATGGGGCGGGACCACTCGGGTCCGAAGGGTGGCGTGAGTGACGCCAGGTGGCTGCCCCGGCGAGACAGCGCGGGCGCGCGCGGATCCCTCGGTGCTCGCGGGCTGGCGCGGGCGCGGTGGAGGAGTCGCTCGGGCAGCTCGGTGGCGACGTAGGTGCCGGAGCCCGCGCGCCCCTCCAGGTATCCCTCCGCGAGGAGCTGCGCGTAGGCGTTCATCACCGTGTTGCGCGACAGGTCCAGCTCGTCCGCGAGCGCGCGCGAGGACGGCAGCCGTGAGCCCGGAGCGAGCCGCCGCTCGAGGATGGCCGAGTGCAGCGCGCGCACGAGCTGCTGTTGGAGCGGCGCGCCGGATGACGCATCCAGCACCAGCGTCGTGGCCATGAGGGCGGGGCGCTTGCGCGGTCCGCGGCGACGGGGAGCAGAGGGGCTCATGTCAGGCGAACGTTCCAGGCCGACGAGGGGCGGTCATGGGGCGGGGCGCCGCATGCACTCGCGGTGGCGAGCGCGCGGTCGCGAGGCTATTCGATGCCAGCTCGACAGCACGGGAGGATGACATGCTCTGGTGGATGTTCTGGCTGAACCCGACGCCCGCGCCCGCATCCGCACGCAACCGGAAGTCGGAGCGAGAGCCCTCGCGAGAGGCGACCCCGAAGCGCCCGAGGCGGAAATCTCCACGCGGTCGCATCCCCGCGGCCGTCCCGCCGAGGAAGGCCCGCGTCCCCCGCGAGGCCACTCGGCCCTGAGTGTCGCGATGCCCTCTAGCGGCCCTCTCCGTCCCACACGTTCGCGCGCCCTTCCAAGGGGCCGTGCTGGGGGCGGACGACGCAGAAGCGGTGACCGGTGGGCGCCTCCATCACCCACCAGCGCTTGACGTACGCGATGCGCCTGGCGCCGAGTGCTTCCAGTCGCTCCACCTCGGCGTCCAGGTCGTCTGCCTCGATGTCCAGGTGGATGCGGCTGGGGTGGTCCACGCGCTGGAGCAGCAGGCCGGGTTCATCTCCGCGCGGGGCCAGCTCGCGATACGTGGGGCTGTCCGGGGACGCGGGCGTCGCGGGGCGACCGAGCGCCTGACTCCAGAAGGTGGTCGCGGCGTCCAGGTCCTGCGTCTGACAGTCGATGACGAAGTTCGAGAGGCGGCTGTGGTGCAAGAAGTTCCTCCGGTGTTCGGTCGAGGCGCGTCCTCGGGCGGGGGAGAGGGATACACCGGATGGGCCTGCGCGTGGGACCCGAGCCATCCAAAATGCTGATGGCGCATCCCACCTTGTGTCTGGTTTCGCGAGCCCCCCGGCCGCACCTTGGCTCGCATGCGTCCCTCCGATTGGGTGTCCTCCGAGTCCGTTGAGCCTCCCTGTCCCACCGCACCGCCCGCGAGCCGCCTGGGCCGCGTGCTGGTGCCCCTGGGTGCGGCCGTGTGCCTGCTGCCTTTCGTGTCCACCTCCATGGCGCTGGTGGCGGGGCTCGTCGTCGCGGTGACGGTGGGCAATCCCCATGCGGCCCTCACTCGGCGGGCGACGCAGGCGCTCCTGTCCCTCTCCGTGGTGGGGCTGGGCGCGGGCATGGACCTGCGCGCCGTGGTGGCGGCGGGAGCGCACGGCGCGGGGGACACGGTGGTGGGCATCGCGGTGTGCCTGGCGCTGGGCGCGCTGCTGACTCGGCTGCTCCGCGTGGTGCCGGGGACGGGCTTGCTCATCAGCGTGGGCACGGCCATCTGCGGGGGCAGCGCCATCGCCGCGGTGGCGCCGGTGCTGCGCGCGAAGGATGACGAGGTGTCGGTGGCGCTGGGCACGGTGTTCCTGCTCAACGCGGTGGCGCTGCTCGTCTTCCCCGTCGTGGGGCGCGCGGTGGGGCTGGACGCGGAGCGCTTCGGCCTGTGGTGCGCGCTGGCCATCCACGACACCAGCTCCGTCGTGGGCGCCGCGATGAGCTATGGGCAGAGCGCCCTGGCCGTGGCCACGCCCGTCAAGCTGGCGCGCGCGCTGTGGATCGTCCCGCTCACGCTGGGGTTGGGACTGTGGCGCTCTCGCCGAGACGGCGGTGGGGCCGCGTCCGCGGGACGGGCGAAGCGTCCCTGGTTCATCCTCGGCTTCCTGGGCGCGGCGGCGCTGGTGACGGCGGTGCCGGTGCTTCGGCCCGTGGGGCAGGGCGTGGCGGCCGTGGCGCGCCAGACGCTGGTGCTGACGCTGTTCCTGATTGGCGCCAACCTGACGCGCGGTGCCCTGCGCGCGGTGGGCCTGCGTCCGCTCGTGTTGGGCGTGGTGCTGTGGGGGGTGATGGCCAGCGCGAGCCTGGGCGCGCTCGTCTCGGGCCTCATCGCCTGAGCCGTCCCCTGCGCCATCCCCTGAGCCATCAGGGCAACAGGAGCGGTGGCGCGAGGCGCGCGTGTCGCAGGAAGCGCCCCGCGATGCCGGAGGGCGCGTCCACCGGCAGGGCCCACGACAGGGCCCGTGGGATGTGCAGGCCCGGAATGGGCAGCACGCGCAGGCGCCCCTGGGCCAGCTCCGCCTGGATGCTCCAGCGCGACAGGAAGCCCACGCCCAGGCCCAGCGCCACCGCGCCTTTGATTGCCTCGGTGCTGCCGAGCTGGAGGTCTCCGGACCTCGCACCTCGCCTCACGCCCTCGCGCCGCAGCGCTCGCTCCAGCACCGCGCGCGTTCCCGAGCCTGGCTCGCGCCACACGAGCGGCACGGTGCGCAGCGCCTGCACGTCCCGCACGCGTTGGAGCGAGGCCGGCGCGCGCGCCGAGACGACGGGCACCAGCTCATCCTCCAGATAGCGCTCCAGTCGGATGCCGGCGGCGCGGGCGTGGCCCTCCACGAGCCCCAGCGGGACGCGCCCCTCGGTGAGCCACCCCAGCACCTGCTCCGTGTTGCCCACCTCCAGGCGCACCGTGAGGCCCGGGTGCCCGGCGAGGAAGGACGCGAGCAACTCCGGCACCACCGAGCTGGCCAAGGTGGTGCTCGCGGCCAGCGCCAGCTCGCCCGTGAGGTCCTCCGTCGCGGGCGCGAGCGTCAGCGCGGCCTCCTCCAGGAGCTCGTGCATGCGCCGCGCGTAGTCCAGCAGCACGCGCCCCGCTTCGTTGACGCGCACCCCACGGGCGGTGCGCACGAGCAGGGGTTGTCCACACTCCCGCTCCAACTGTCGCACCTGCGCCGTCACCGCGGGCTGGGACAGGTGCAAGAGCCGCGAGGCGGCGGACACCTGCCCCGTGGTGGCCACCACGCGGAAGGTCTCCAGTCGGCGAGGGTCGAGACGGACGGACACGGGGGCCTCTCACGAAGATGCGCTGCGGCAAGCATGCTATGGGCGCGAGGCGCGCATCCGGAGGAAGTCATGAGCTGGCTGTTCTATGCCCTGCTGTCGGCGGCCTTCGCGGCGGCCACCGCCATCCTGGCCAAGGTCGGCGTCGAGGGCGTCCCGTCCACGCTCGCCACCGCGCTGCGCACCGTGGTGATTCTCGTCTTCGCCTGGGGCATCGCGTTGACGCGCGGCGAGCACCACGCCCTGCCCACCCTCAGCCGCCGCACGCTCCTCTTCCTCGCGCTGTCCGGTGTGGCCACGGGCCTGTCGTGGCTCGCTTACTTCCGCGCGCTCCAGCTCGGCCCCGCCTCGCGCGTGGCGCCCATCGACAAGCTGAGCCTCGCGCTCACGCTGGTGCTCGCGGTGACGTTCCTGAAGGAACCGTGGAGCTGGAAGCTGGTGCTGGGTGTGTTGCTCATGGTCGCCGGCGCGCTGCTCACGTTGAAGTAGTCGCGCCAATCACAATCCAATCAAGTTTTTGCAGGGATGCTGCTCTCGGCGGCTTTGTGCTGTTTGCCGGGTATTGTTGAATTGAGAAACATGGTAGACGGTGCAAGTCTTATCGAGGAGCGCCATGCGCGATTTGAAAGACTTCCTGGGGGCGGGTGGGGGGCAACTTCAAATCGTTCGAGACCTGAGGCGCCCGCCTGGCGCGGGTGACCGGTCCGCCGTGAGGCGGCGTCCGTCAGCTTTGGCTTCACCATCCCTGGAAGGAAGGTTCGAGTCATGCAGGAAGAGCTGACATCCGCCCTCAAGAAGATGCTGGTGACGAGTCTGTTCGTCGAGACGCCGGAGGCCCAGATTGGAGAGGACGACGGGCTCCAGTCCGTCCTCGGGCTCGACTCGGTGGGTTTCCTCGAGCTGCGCGTGCTGTGCGAGGAACGCTTCCATGTGCGCATCACGGATGAGGACTTCAATCCGGATAACTTCCGCACGGTTGGAAAGCTGGCGTCATTCATTACCCAGCTCAAGTCCTCTCAGGAGAGCGCGGCGTGAACGCGCCGACTCCTGGCGCGAGGCTCAGCCCGGATGAACTGGATCGCCTGCGCGCCGGCATGGCGTTGCAGATGGACCATTATGGCGGTGGGCGACTGCCTTTCGCCTGTCTGCAAGCCAAGGGGCTCGTGCAGCACTTCGCGGCCTTGGAGGGCGCGGAGGCGGGGCGGGTCTGGGAGGTGCTGGACGCGAGCGGGGGCTACGCGAGCGCATGTCTGGGCGCGGGCCATCCGCGCATCCAGGAGGCCCTGCGCGAGGGCCTGGAGCGCGCGGGCTACGTGACGGACGAGCTGGGCTCGCTGGAGCGGACCCGGCTGCTCTCGGATCTCTTCGGGCCCGGTGGCCGCTGGGCGGACCGGTTCCCGGCGGAGCAGTACCACGCGAGCGGTCGCAACTCGGGCTCCGAGGGATTGGAGCTGGCGCTTCGGCTGGTGTTGGAGTCGGGGTTCGATCGCCGCCGACTCGCGCCCCGCGCGGGCCGCGAGGAGCGGCGCACGGTGCTCGCCTTCGAGGGGGCGTGGCACGGGTGGACGGGAGGACTCGTCAGCCTGCTCAACCGGCGCCACTACCGCGTCGGCCTGCCCCCGGTGAGCCCCGAGCCGCCGCATGGGCTCGACGTGGCCTTCCTGCCCTTTGGTGAGCTGGAGCACCTGGAGCGCTTCTTCGTGGAGCAGGGGCGCAAGCTGTCCGCGGTGTTCGTCGAGCCCATCCAGGGCGACGCGGGCATCCTCGTCCCGCCCGCGGGCTATCTGCGCCGGCTGGCAGCGCTCTGCCGCGAGTACGAGGTGCTGCTGGTCGCGGACGAGGTGCTCACCTTCGCCAAGACGGGCCAGTTCTTCGGGATGACGGACGCCGAGGGCCCCATCCCCACGGACATCACCGTCATCGGCAAGAGCCTGGGCATGGGCGTGGTGTCCACGTCGATGGTCATTGCCCGGCGCGAGCTGTCCGTGCGCTCCAGCGGCGCGGTGTCCACCTCGGACCTGCGGCCGTTGACGTGCGCGGTGATTCGCCACGGCTTGCAGCACCTGGTGGACGAGCGCTTGCTGGAGCGCGCCGCGCCGCTGGGTGAGGAGCTGCGGGCTCGACTGCGGCGCGACGTGGTGGCCGCGTTCCCGGACCTGTTCCGCGAGGTGCGAGGCCTGGGCTACATGAACGGCGTCGAGCTGACCGAGCCCGCCGCCAACGCGCTGTCCTCGCTGCGCCACAAGCTCCTCGAGTCGGGCGTCTTCGTGGAGTTCATGGCCGGCGCGGGTCGTCGCTCGCGGGGCCTGCGCTACCTGTATCCGGCCATGCGCGTGGCACCGCCGCTCATCGCGGGCGAGCCGGACGTGCGCGCCATCGTCGAGCGCATCCACGAGGGCACGCGCCGGTTCGTGGAGACGCGTCCGTGAGGGACGGCCCGCTGCGCCACCGGGTCGAGCACGTGGATACGGACGCGTCCGGCGTCGTGCACTTCTCGCGCTATGCGTCGCTCGTGGAGACGGCGGCGCTGGACGAGCTGGAGCGCCGCGGCGCCGGACTGGAAGTGCTGGAGGCGCACGGCCTGGACCTGCGTGTGCGGGACTTGCGCATCACCTATCGCGCCCCCGCGCGCTTTCGGGACTGGGTGCTGCTCATGCCCGGGGTCGAGCATGTGGGGCCCGCGAGCATCAAGGTCGCCGTGAAGCTCTACCGCGAGGACGCCGGCCCCGAGCCGGTGCTGCTCGCCACGGGAAGTCTGGACATGGCCGTCGTCAACCGCGAGAGCGGAGGTCCTGCATGCATTCCGGAAGCGCTGCGAGCCGAGTTCAAGCCAGTGCCTTGAGCGAGGTGGAACGGCAACCCAAGCCGCTGGGCTTCACGGCCCTGCGTCAGTGGCTGCGGCATCGCCACCCGATGATTCTGTTGGACCGCATCGTGGACCATGAGCCGGGGAAGTTCCTCGACGCGCTCATCTCCATCTCTGGCAACACCGACTGCATCGCGGGGCACTTCCCCGAGCGCGCCATCTACCCGGGCAGCAACCTCATCCAGGCCTTCGCCCAGGCGGGCATCATCCTGTACCAGATGAGCACGTCGATGCTCGCCGAGGACGAGCTGACGCTGATTGGCTCCGTGGAGGCGCGCTTCCTCAAGGTCGTGGTGCCGGGCGACCAGGTGCTGTTGCGCGTGCAGGTCAACCGCCTCGCGGGCGGACTCTTCACCTACTCGGGCAAGGCGATGGTGGGGACCACGCGCGTGGCGGCGTTCCGCGCGAGCCTCGTGCGCAGCAAGGTGTCGGAGCTGGGCTCGCCGCTATGGTAGCGCCCGTCGCCGTGACCGGAGCCGCGTGGCGCACCGCGCTCGGCGACGGGCTCGGCGAGGTGTGGCACCGGCTGCTGGCGGGCGATGACGGCTTCGTGGACGTGGCCTCGCCGCACCGGCTGCGCAACGTGCGAGCGGCGGTGATTGCCTCGCTGCCGGAGGCGCCCGCCGAGCGCCTGCGTGCGCTGGCGGTGGACACGCTCCAGCGGGCGGCGCGCGAGGCAGGTATCGATGTCCGTGCGCCTTCCACGCGCCTGGTGCTGGGCACGAGCCTGGGGGCCTTCCTGGACGACGCGTCCGAGCGCGAGGCGCCCCTGCATGCCTGGGCGGATGACGTGGCGAGCACGGTGGGCGCGGGCGCGCGGCCCGTGGCGCTGTCCACCGCGTGCTCCTCCGGCTCGGATGCCATCCTGGTGGGCGCGCAGCTCATCCGTGGAGGACTCGCGGAGGTCTGTGTCTGCGGCGGGGTGGACATCCTCACGCCGAGCAAGCGGCTGGCGCACTCGGCGCTGTCCACGATGACGCCCTCGCGTCCGCGCGCGTTCGATGTGCGGCATGACGGCATGCTGCTGGGCGAGGGCGCGGGCTTCCTCGTGCTGGAGTCCGTGGCGCACGCGCAGGCGCGTTCGGTGACCCCGTGGGCGCTGTATCGCGGCGGTGGGTCCGCCAACGACGCGGCGAGCATGACCTCGCCCGACCCGAGCGCGGCAGGTGCGCGGCTGGCGATGCTTCGCTCGCTGGAGGACGCGGGCCTCGCTCCTGGCGACATCGGGCTCGTCAATGGGCACGGCTCGGCCACGCCGGTGAACGACCGCGCGGAGCGTGACGCGTTCAAGGCCGTGTTTGGTGAGGGGCCCGGGCCGCTCGTCTTCGCCACCAAGGGGAACTTCGGGCACACGCTGGGGGCCACGGGCGCACTGGAGGCCATCGCGCTCATCCTCGGGTTGCGCGAGCAGGTGGCTCCGCCCATCGCCGGGTTGGAGGAGCCGGATCCGGCGTTCCCCTTTCCGCTCCCCGTGGGCCGAGCGGTGCGCCATGCGGCGCGCTGCGGGCTGAGCCTGACGCTCGGCTTCGGGGGCTTCGACACCTCGCTCGTCTTCGAGGTTCCGCGATGAGTTCGCCATCCGTGGGACACGCCTCCATCGTGCTGCGCGGGAGCGCGTGCGTGAGTGGTGCGCGGCCGAATCCCTACGCCGCGCGAGTCAAGGGCACGGTGCGCTACGCCGACCCCATGTCCTGGTCCCTGGTGATGGCCATTGGCGAGGCCATTGCCCCGCTCGGCGATGACTTCCAGGCCTGGGCCACGCGCTGCTCGCTCATCCAGGTGGGGCCCGCGGGTCCGCCCGAGGCCATGGCCCAGGTAGCAAGCGACGCCCTGCGCGGCTTCGCCTCGCCCGTGCGCTTCCCCTCCGCGACGCCGAGCGCGCCCGCCGGATTGGCGTGCATCGTTCACGGCATTCGAGGGCCCACCCTGGCGTTGACCTTGCCGGTGGAAGAGGCGGTGACGCTGGCGCTGCACCTGTCCTCGGATTGGTTGTCGCGGGGCGTGGTGGAGGGCGCGCTCATCGCGGCGCCGCTGCCCTCGGGGGTGGGCGCTCCCACGGCGGGCTGTGTCCTCTTGGCGCGAGGAGAGGGGCCAGCGGTGGACGTGGCGCGCGTGACGCGTGCGCTCCGAGAGGGGACGGCGTTGCCATGAGCGAGCCCCTCTCGGAGTTGTCGGGTGTGCCCCTCGCGGTGCTTCAGCGCTTCGTGGATCGCATCCGCGACCTGACGGACTCCGAGACTCGGGGGACTCGCGTTCTCGAGCAGCTCGCCGCGACGTGGCGGGCGCGCGGCCTGCGCCCTGGCGAGGTCGTCCTCCTCGCGTTGCCCAACGGCGCGGAGCTGGTGGCGCAGGTGTTCGGTGTGCTGCTGGCGCGAGGTGTCCCCGCGCTGGTGTCTCCCGCGTCGCCGCAGGGCAGGCAGATGGCCTTGGTGGATGCGCTCCCCGCGCGCGCATTGGTGGCGATGCGGCGTCCGGCCGCGCAGGCCAGCCGGGTGGAGCGCTTCGAACTGGGAGCGGCCGAGGTCGCGCTGTTCCCAGATGAGCAGCCGCCCGGTGCCGAAGCGGGTGAGATGGTGCTCCTCACCTCGGGGACGTCGGGCTTCGCGAGCGGCTGTGTGTTCGACCTGTCGGCGCTGTTTCGCAACGCGCGCCGCCACGCGGACTCGGTGGGGCTTCGCGCCGGGGACACGGTGCTGGTGAACCTGCCACTCTACTTCTCCTACGCGATGGTCGCCCAGGTGTTTGGCGCGCTCGTGTGTGGCGCGGACCTGGTCATCAGCGGTCCGCCATTCCAGCCCGCCGCGTATGTGCGGACCTTGAGCGAGCACGCCGTCACGGTCTCCGCGCTGACGCCCATCCTGGTGCGCGCGCTGCTCCAGCGGGGCGAAGCCTTTCCCGAGGGCCTGCGCTCCCTGGGCGTGGGCGGAGACGTCCTCTCTCCGGAGCACGTGGCGGGGCTGCTGCGGCAGCGTCCTCGGGGCGAGCTGTATCTGACGTATGGATTGTCGGAGGCGGGGCCGCGCGTGGCGACGCTCTCGGCGCATGTGGAGCCCGCGCATCGCTTCGCTTCGGCGGGACTGCCGTTGCCAGGGACGCAGGTGTCCTTGGTTCCCCGCGTGCCGGAGGGGCAGAAGGAGTTGTACGTCGCCTCGGACACGGTGATGAAGCGCCGCATCGGCGTCGTGGAGGGAGAGAAGCGTCACTCGCTCCGCGCGCCGGGCCTGTTGGCCACGGGCGACATCTTCGAGCAGGACGACGACGGCTATCTCTACTTCCAGGGGCGGCTGTCGGACTTCCTCATCAAGGGCGGCGAGAAGATCTGCATGGCCTCCATTCGGAGGCTCGCCACCACGCTGCCAGGCGTGCTCACCGCGAGGACGCAAATCGTCGCGGGCGAGGAAGGGGATGACTACGACATGGTCCTGACGGTGGCGGAAGCCTCGGGGGCCACGGATGCGCTGGCGGGCGAAGTGTCTCGACTCTTGCGATTGGCGGAGCGACCGCGTCGCGTCCAGGTCGTTGCGGCGGATGGCGCCACGGCCTCTCTTCACAAGTAGAGACCGTGGCGCGCGAGGGGGCGGTGTTACTCCACGCCGCCAGGGGTCCACGTGCCCCACTTGCAGAGGTTGGTGGAGTTGACGCAGTAAGGCTCGGTCAGGCTGCCATTGCTGTTGAAGCCACCCAGGCAGCAGACCGTCCAGGGGCTGCCGCAGACTCCCGCGTGACAGATGGGGCGGCAGCCTCCATCCACGCAAGTCCATCCCGAACCACAGGTCCCGTTCGCGGTACACATGGGGAGTTGTTGAGTCGTCGAACTCAACGGCTCATCCGGCGTGAGCTCTGCCTCCGATGGGCCACACCCCACCGCGAACAATCCCATCGACAGCACCACGGCGATGAATCCTGAGCGCATGTGGACTCCTGCGAGTGAGATGGAAATGCCGCGGCCCGTTCCTATGGACACAGGTTTTGATTGCACCGCAGGAAGGTGGCGTCGCACTTCGCCTCAGCGGCTTCCGTGGTGGCATTGCTCAAACACCGCTGGTAGCTGCTGAAGCACGGCTCACAGGTGCTCATCTCCCGCACCTCCGAGGGCCCTCCCGTCTCATCTGGCGTGACGTCTCCCTCGGGGGAGACTCCACCTCCGCACCCGCACAGCAACGCCGCCGCCAGCACTCCCGTCAGAATGCTTCGCATGCATGCTCCTTGGTTTTGGAACGCTCGCCGGTGTTCGAGCCGTCAAAGCATACCACGAAACACTCTCAAGCTGGAGCGGCGTCAGGTCAGGCCATGCGTGGCTGTGATTTCGCGCGGAGGTGCGCTCGGACCCCTCGGTACAGGAGGACCCCGAGCGCAGACAGGGCGACCACGATGCCCATGGGGCGCAGCGCCATCCCGATGATGCGAGCAATGCCCGCCGTCATCCCCATCACGGACAGGGCTGCCGCGATGCACAGCGGGCACTTGGGGAGAAGCGCCACCAGCAACCCGAGCGTCAGGGAGACGAGGGACGCGCGCTTGCCACGGGGGCGCTCGTTACCGTCCATACTCGTCTCGGCGGCGCAACCAAGACATGGGGTGGCCCGAGGGATTCTCATCGCGTCCCTTGGGGAGCAGGTCGATGAGCTGATAGGCGGCGTTCACTCTCTCGATGCCGCGCGCGAAGGTCGAGTAGGTGTGGAAGACCGCTCCGCTGGAGTCCTTCGAGAACACGCTGAACCCAGGCATGTCGGGCTGGTTGTGCTGAAACGGGCTGTAGTTGTAGGTGGCCGTTCCGCGCGCGACGTCGTCGGGTGTGAAGGACACCTGGAAGTCGAAGTTGAAGGTGCTGTCGTGCGACGACACCCACTTGAAGCGCCAGCCCATGCGCTGCTGATACTTCTGGAGTTGCTCCAGGGGCGCCCGCGAGATGGCGAGGAACGTCGCGTCACGCGCTTGGACGTGGTCGAAGACTCCGTTGAAGGAGTCCGCCCAGAAGCTGCAGCTCTTGCACCCGACGTCCCACTCGGGCGCGAACATGAAGTGATAGACGATGAGCTGGCTGCGTCCGGCGAAGAGCTGGGAGAGCGTCTCGCGTCCGTTGGGGCCTTCGAACGCGTAGTCCGTCTCCACGCGGAGCCA
Organism: Myxococcaceae bacterium JPH2; assembly: GCA_016458225.1. NCBI lineage: Bacteria > Pseudomonadati > Myxococcota > Myxococcia > Myxococcales > Myxococcaceae > Myxococcaceae bacterium JPH2. Next base: position 29,595 of record JAEMGR010000021.1, read on the forward strand.
GGGCATCTCTCGGCGAGCCGCGCTCAGCTCGTCGTTCATCTGCGTGAGGGCCTTCTCCTTGGCGAGGAGTTCCTTGCGCGCGGCCAGCCACTCACTTCTCGACTCTGTCTTGACGTGCATTGCGGTGAAACCTCCGCTGGGAAGTGACCGCTGATGTACCGAGGCGGAGCGTTCAGGAGGGAGTAACAAAACCGGCGGGCTTCCCAACCTCGGAGGGCTGGTCGAGGATGCGCGGCATGGATGGGGTCGTCACCGAGGCGGCAAGGGCACTGCGGGCGGGAGATCCGTTGGGCGCGCTCAAGCGCGTGGCCCTGCGCGAGGACGCGCAGGCACTGGCCCTCCGGGGCGTGGCGATGGCGCAGTTGGGGGACTTCTCCAAGGCGAGTCAGTTGTTGCGCCGGGCCGCGCGCGCATACGGCTCACGGGAGGTGCTCGCGCGGGCACGGTGTGCGCTGGCCGAAGCGGAGGTGGCGCTCGCGGCGCGTGAGCTGAAGGGGCCGGATCGGGCGCTTGCCGCCGCGCTGCGCACGTTCACGGAGCATGGCGACGCGGACAACGCGCGCTACGCCCGATTGCTCCAGGCGCGGCGCGCGTTGTTGTTGGGGCGCATCGACGAGGCTGCCCGGGCGCTCAAGGCGCTGGAGCCTCGGGGGGCCTCGGCGATGGCCGTGGCGGTGACAGGTCTGTTGGAGTTCGAGGTGGCGTTGCGCCAAGGGTCGGTATCGAACGCGCGTCGGGCCTTGGACCGAGGCTGGGCCGCCGCGACGCACGCGCGGATCCCCGCGCTTCGAGCGGAGTTCGAGCACGCCGAGCGACTCCTGGTGATGCCCGCCGCGAGGCTCCTGGAGAAGGGCAGTGCACGGCCGCTCGTCTTGAAGGACGTGGAGGCGGTGCTGGCCTCGGGGCAGTTCGTGGTGGACGGGTGTCGGCGTCTCGTGCGCCAGGGCCCGGACTCGGTCGCGCTGGCCTCCCGGCCGGTGCTGTTCGAATTGCTCCGAACCTTGGCGGAGGCCTGGCCGGGCGCGGCGGCGCGAGACGTGTTGATTGCGAATGCCTTCGCCGTGAGGACTGCGAACGCCACGCATCGGGCAAGGTTGAGGGTCGAGCTGGGACGGCTGCGTACGTTGTTGCGAGGGCTCGCCGAGGTTCGAGCGACGCCGGAGGGATACAGTCTGTCATTGGAGGGAACGCAAGAGGTGAGGCTCCTCGCGCCTCCTGTGGAGGGACCGGACGCGGCGGTATTGGCATTGCTGTCCGACGGGGAGCACTGGTCGACCTCGGCGCTCGCGCTCGCGCTGGGGGCAAGCCAGCGAACCGTTCAGCGTTCCTTGGTGGCACTGGAGGACTCTGGGCGGGTGCACCGACTGGGGCGCGGGCGTGCGCTGCGTTGGGGCGCGCCACCCGTCAGCGACTTCACGACCCTGCTCCTGTTGCCGGCGCTGCCCTGAGGGCAGGCACCGGCATGTCGGATTCATACAAGACGCAGGGGCGGCCAGAAGGGACAGTGGGGTGCATGCCGCGCTCCCTGCTGCTGTCCTGCATCTGTCTGATGACTGCGTGTGCCACGCCTCGTATTGAAAGGGCCTCCACCGTGCCGACCGACCCCAAGGCCGCTGCGCGACGCTTCTACGCGACGCTCGAAACCGCGATCCATACGGGCAATGTCTCGCTGCTCGATGACCTCCTGCTCCCGGACGTCATCGACCACAACCCGGATCCGAACATGAAGCCCGGGCGCGAAGGCATCAAGGCGGCGTTCGCGGGCCTCCGCGCGGCCTTCCCCGATGTGCGGTTCCAAGTGGAGGAGGTGTTCTCGGAGGGAGACAAGGTCGCGTGTCGCGTAACGACCCATGCGACGCACCGAGGCCCATTCCTGGGGTTCGCGGCGACCGGCCGCCCCATCGCCTACTCCGTCATCGACATCCTGCGATTCACCGCCGATGGCAGACTCATCGAGCGTTGGGGACTCGTCGACGAAGCCAGCCTGAGGCAACAGCTCAGCGCGGGTCCTGCTCCGGCCCACTGAACTCAACAGGTTCCCTCTCAGGGACGCCCTTTCGAATTCGCGGTGTCCGGCCTGACCTGATGTCGATGGGGATTGTTCCTGTGGACAGACTGTCAGTTCCTTTGGCTATGGGGGCATCTCGCCCCTGGTCTCTGGGGCCTCAATTCCAAAGGGAACCTGTGATGAAGCACTGTGGGGTGGCAGTGCTCTTGCTGCTCTCTGGCTGTGCGCCTGGGAGCCGCTACGTGCAGCAGGGCATGGGGAAGAGGTTCGGTCGAGACGCGAATGGGGCCGTCTGGGTTCGTGGCCCATGGCCAGAAATTCAGCCATCCACCGATGTGGATGACGTCATTGATCAACTGTGTCCAGCCATCATGAGACTTCCCAATGCAAGGGATGGTGATTGGGGGCAGGAGTACTGGGGTGCCCTCTATTCACTGGGCGACGGTATCTACTCCGCGAGCTATGGATCTCCTCTGGGCCCGTCGGTCTTGGTGGGAGCCTCGAAGCGCAAGCAGTGCAGTCCTCCACGGGCCGTGCTCGACTCGCGTGGGAGGACAATGCCCCTTGGCGACTTTCACAGTCATCCCTGGGCGCCCTCGGAGATGTCATCCGAAGATCGGAGGAAGGAGCTTCAGCGCTTCGTCATCCGGATCCAGTTCGATACGTCCTGTCGCGTCCTGAAACTGGTCCCCTATGTCAATGAGTCGAGGCCTGGAGAGGTGTACGTCCGTGATGGACGGAAGTGGGTCCTGATTGGACACAGTCGGAACGAAGACAAGGCGAGTGGGCGCATAACGTCCATCGATGAGCGATAGGTTTCGAGGTCGCATGATGCCCCGCGCTGCGCTGCTGTGGCTCGTGCTGTTGTCCGGGTGTTCGCTCTTCCGTGGCGCGCCTCGGCCCGTTCACGCGCCCGCTGAAGAGGCTGCGAAGGTCCAGTTCCCTCGCGACCTTCCGCGAGAGGGACTCCTGGAGGTGCCCGGTCCGATAGCGGCCGCCATCAGCCTCGCCATGGAGGACTTTCGGCCACTCGGGACGAAGCCTCACGCGGGGGCCACGCCACTCGAGCAGTGCCTGTATCGCCGAGAGGCGTTCGATGTGGCCGCTGCGCCCGGGCCTGAGGGCATCGTCTACGTTCAGTTCTCCTTCAGCCCGAGCCACTGCGCAGAACACGAGCGAGACATCGTCCTGGACATGGGCGCCACGTATGCCGTGGACGTCCGGACGTGGCGCATCCTGGCGGTCCAGAGATAGGGCCGCGATTCGCGCCAACTTTGTTACTTCCTCCGTCGTGGTGCCTCGGTTAGATGGGGCCGAGGAGCGCCCAATGGACAAGCCCCGCGACGACGAGGACACGCAGCCGGCCGAACTCCTTCGCGAGTACGGCCCCTTCTCCGGGCCCCCCTTCGTTCATGGCGTCACCCACGATGGCGAGCATGTCTGGTTCGCCAACGGCGAGTCACTTCGCGCCATGGACCCCGTGACGGGCAACCTGGAGCGCTCCTTCACCGTTCCCTGCGACGCTGGCACCGCGTTCGATGGCGAGCACCTCTTCCAACTCGGCGAAGGGTGCATCCGGAAGCTCGACCCCAAGACGGGCCGGGTCCTCAAGACCTTGCCCGCTCCAGGCCAGGTCCAGGCCTCGGGCCTCGCCTGGGCCGAAGGCTCGCTCTGGATGGGGCAGTACCGGAGCCGCACCATCCTTCAGGTGGATCCAGAGACCGGCGCGGTCCTGCGCACCCTCCAGTCGAATCGCTTCGTCACCGGCGTGACGTGGGTGGACGGCGAGCTGTGGCACGGCACCTGGGAGGACGGCGCGAGCGAGATTCGCCGCATCGACCCCGATGACGGCCGCGTGCTCACCCGCTTGTCCATGCCCGAGGGCAAGAACGTCTCAGGGCTCGAATCCGACGGCCGAGACACGTTCTACGCAGGCGGCGGCGCGAGCGGAATGGTGCGCGCCGTGAAGCGCCCCTCGCGCCCTCGCCGCTGAAGCCGGAGTGACGCCTGCGTCCTCGTGGGCGCGGCGCCTGCGCCAGGGGACGGAGCGAGCGCCTGACGAGCGGCCTGCCCGTCGTTGCGTGGGCGAGTGCCCGCTCCCAGCATCAGCTCCATCACACGTCTCGGCCCTGCGCGGGCGGCTGAGCGCTCGAATGTTCCCGCTGCTCGCTCCTTCCGGGGCCTCGTCATGGCGCGGCTTCGGAGGTCACGGAGGAACCGTCCAGGATGGGCACCCAGGTGCTGCCTCGACACAGGGCTCGGTCCGGGCGTGTCTCCCGGGCTCGGGCCTCCGTCCTCTCTCCGTTCCGTGGGTGGGTGCGCCATCGGTTGGGGTTCCAGACCTTGCTCGGCGCGGGCGTGGGCGCCTTCCTGGGCGTCCTCCTCGTGAATCCTCCCGGCCCCGTGGCCCGCGTGCTGAGCGGAGTGGCGTGGCAGGCGACCGCTCCCGAGGCGCGGCAGATGCTCTCCACCGTGCTGGGCATCGCGCTGACCTCGCTGAGCATCGTCCTCTCGCTGTCGATGATTGTCGTGCAGAGCGCGGCGGGGCAGTACTCCCCGCGCTTGCTGCGCCACTTCGTGCACGGCGTGGGCTTTCGCTGGGTCATCCCCGTCTTTGTCGCCACCAGCGTCTTCTGTCTGGTGTCGGCCCACATGTTCGGGTTCATCGAGACCGATGCGCGTGCGCCTCGCCCAGCGCTCGCCGTGGCGCTCCTGCTGCTCGTCGTCTGCGAGGTCGCGCTCATCGCGCATGTGCTGCACATGCTCCAGCTCATGCGCGTGGAGAACCTGACCCGGCTCGTGCGCGAGGACACGTTGGAGGTGGCTCGGAAGCTCGAACTCTTGCGCGTGGATGACGTGGAGCCGCCACCTCCCGCCAGTCCGCGCCCGCGTGGAGCGTGGTCCCTGCGGAGCCCACGCGACGGCTTCATCGCCACCGTCGATGCACATGCGCTCCTGGCCGTGGCCGAGTCACACCGGCTGATGGTCCATCTGGAGCGCGCCGTAGGGGAGCCGGTGGTGCAAGGAGAGGCCCTCGGCTGGGTCGAAGAGGAAGGCCCGCCGGCGCGACGCGAGGAGCCCTCGTCCCGGCTGCTTCACGCCATTCGGTTGGACCATTGGCGAGACGGCGACATGGACATCGCCTTGGGCGTGCGCCAGTTGGTGGACGTGGCGGTCAGGGCGCTGTCCCCTGGCGTCAACGACCCGTACACCGCGGTCGAAGCCGTGGATCAACTGACGTTCCTCCTGTGTTCGTTGAGTCAGCTGCGGCTGGGGCGCCGGGTGCTGGCGGATTCAGCGGGAGTCCCTCGGGTCTACCTGCAGGGACTCTCCTTGGGGGACTACCGGGAGTTGGTCACCGACCCGACCCTGCGCTACGGCGCCAGCGAGCCCGCCGTGGTGCTGCGGCTGCTGCGAATGGTGGCGGCCATGGGGCAGCGCTCGCGTGAGGCCTCGGAGCGCGAGGCGACTCCGGACGTGTTGCGGTCCATCCTCGCGGCCGCCGAGCAGGCAAGCCCCGGCGCGCCCTGGCTGCCGCTGTTGCACCGGCATGCGCAGGCATTGTTGAGCGCGCTCCAGGGCGCGCCCTGGCCGCCCATCCCAGCCATCGGCTTCTGAGCACTTCTCCCAAACCTTCGAGCCATCCGCTGGCGCAGGGCCTTCCCGCATCCCGTGATGCGCTGCACGTTGCCCGTCTTTCCCTGTGCCAGGGACTGGAGGTCCGCTGCGGCGGAGGGGGAGGGTCTGGCATGCCGGCCTACCAACGACTGGACTCGGTCACGCTCGGCCCACGGTTGGGGCTGACGGAGTTCATGGCCGTTGGGCGGGCTGGTGCGCGGGTCGTCTTCTCCGAGGACTACCGACGGCGCGTGGAGCGCTCCCGCTCCCTCATCGACAAGGCCATCCACGAGGACCGGGTCATGTACGGGGCGACCACGGGGTTGGCTCGCTGAGCACCCAGGCCATTGGGGCGACGGAGGCGGAGCAGCTCCAGCGCAACATCGTGGTGTCTCACGCGACGTCCGTGGGGAGCCCCTTCAGTCAGGAGGAGGCGCGCGGCACCATGCTGATGGTGTTGCAGAACCTGGGGCAGGGCCACAGCGGGGTGCGCCTGGAGCTGCTGGAGACGCTGCGAGGAATGCTCGACCGCGACCTGACTCCCTGGATGCCTCGCGAGGGCTCCGTGGGCTATCTGACGCCCGAGGCCCATCTGGCCCGGGTGGTGATGGGCGACGGTCGCGCGTACTGGGAGGGCGCGTTGCTATCAGGCCGAGAGGCCATGGCTCGGGCAGGACTCTCTCCGCTGGCCCTTCGCGCCAAGGAGGGCCTGGCGTTGATCCGCGGCACCACCGCGGTGACCGCGCTGGGGGCGGTGGCGCTGCATGACATGCTTCAGGCGGCCAAGAGCGCGGACATCATCGGCAGCGTCTCCCTGGAGGCACAGCGGGGCGTGATTCAGGCCATGGACACAAGGGCCATGGGGGTGCGCCCTCATCCCGAGCAGGCCGCCACCGCCGCCAACATTCGCGCGATGCTGAAGGACTCCGCCGTCCTGGCCACTTCGCGGGGAGCCGCTTGCAGGATGCCCTGTCCCTGCGCTGCATCCCCCAGCTCCACGGCGCCGCGAAGAAGATGTTGCGCGACGCCAAGGCCCCCCTCGAAGTCGAGCTGAACTCCTGCTGCGACAACCCCGTCGTCTGGGACGAGGACGGAGACGCGGGGGTCCTTTCCACCGGCAACTGCGACTTCTCCTACGTGGGCCTCGCCATGGACGGCGGGGCCATCGCCGCGACCATGTTGGCGAAGATGTCCGAGCGCCGGAACAGCCGCTTCCTCGACGAGAACCTGTCTGGCTATCCGGCCTATCTGGTGAAGACACCCGGACTCCACTCCGGCCAGCTCGTGGACCTGGTCGAGGAGACTGTTGGCGCGTTGCAATCGCTTCGATTGGCTCTCGCTTGCGAGCGTGCCGGGCGAGCCCCAGCTTTGGCGCCGGAGTCCGGGCTGGAGGCGGGAGGGGAAAGTGGAGCGCGTGGACCTGCTCGTGCGACTGCTCGTGGCGGGAGGCGCGGGCATCGTCCTGGGCCTGCCGTATCGCAAGCGACCGGGCGGTGTGCGGACCCATTACCTCGTCACGCTGGGCGCCGCGCTGTTCTGTTCCGCGGGCGCCAATGTGGTGGGACCGAAGGCCCAGGAGACGCTGCGCATCATCCAGGGCGTCGCGTCTGGCATTGGCTTCGTGGGCGCCGCCAGCGTGCTCAAGCGAGGGAGCGCCATCTTCGGCATCACCACGGCCGCCTCCATCTGGATCGCCGCGGCGGTGGGCTGCGAGGCCGTGCTGGGCAGCCCCGTGCTCGCGGGCCTCGTGGCCGTGGTCATCGCGCTGTCGAACCTGCTGTTGAGTTTGCTGGAGCGCCGCGTGTTCCATCGGCGGAGGGTGATGAGCGAATTCCAGGACGAGGTCCCCACCCCGAAGCCACCCTGTCAGGACTGACAGGAGGCACCGCGAGACGCGGTGCCTCCCGAGAGGCCGCTCGCCTCGGACCTCAGGCGTGGCTCTGCTGGAGTCGGTGCAGTGCCTTCTCGATTTCCTGCGCGAGGTTCATCACCTGGTCGCTGACCTCGGCCTTCCCCGCCGTCCGCGTCTCCTTCATCTTCTCCTTCACCTGTTCCTTGAGGGGCCCGATGCTCAAGCTGCCCGGGGCCTGGCTGGGGACGTAGTCGAGGAGGCTCTGGGCGAAGCGCTTCACGAGCGCCTGGGCGGGCACGAAGAGGAACATCCGCTCGCCGTACCATTGCGTATAGAGCCCGGAGTAGAGCCCCTCCTCGAACGGGTCCGAGCGCAGGTTGATGAGGTAGGGCCAGGCGGGGTTGAAGCGCTTGCCGCTGAACCACATGTCCGGACCATGGCCATCCTGGTAGCTGAAGATGACCTTCCAGTCGTCGTAGCGCACGGCGGCGATGTTGCCGCTGTCGAGCACGTAGATGAACTCGTGCCGCTTCCCAGGGCCTTGGCCTGACAGCAGCTCGCGTTGGTCGTACCCGTCCAGATGGACGCGGAAGGTCTTGTTGCCCACCTTGAAGCCCTGCTTGCACTTCTCCGCGAGGTCCGTGGGCCCGCCCGCCGCGGCGACGAGCGTGGGCATCCAGTCCTCATGCGCGAAGATGTCGTTGACGACGGTGCCCGGAGGGATGACGCCCGGCCAGCGTGCGACGCACGGCACGCGGACCCCGCCCTCCCAGGTGGAGCCCTTCTCGCCTCGGAACGGCGCGTTGCCGCCATCGGGCCAGCCCATCTTCTCCACGCCGTTGTCGGTGGAGAACACGACGAGGGTGTTGTCCGCGATGCCCAGTTCATCCAGCTTCTTCAGCAACAGGCCGACCTGATCATCCAGCTCGGTCATCGCGTCCGCGTAGAGCCCCTTGCCCGTCTTGTTCCGATACTTCTCCTGCAAGAACGTCCACACGTGGGTGCGCGTGGAGTTGTGCCAGAGGAAGAAGGGCTTGCCCTCCTGGACGGCTCGCTCCATGAAGGACAGCGACGAGGCGACGAACTCCTCGTCCACCGTCTCCATGCGCTTCTTGGTGAGCGGTCCGGTGTCGACGACCTTCTGCCGGCCCACGCGTCCCCAGCGCTCCTCCTCGGTCGGGTCATCCCGGTCGGTCGCCCAGCTGTGCAGCACGCCGCGCGGGCCGAAGCGCGCCTTGAACGCCGGGTCCTTGGGGTAGTCAGGGCACTCGGGCTCGTTCTCGGCGTTGAGGTGGTAGAGGTTCCCGTGGAACTCGTCGAAGCCGTGCACGGTGGGCAGGTAGCGATTCGAGTCGCCCAGGTGGTTCTTGCCGAACTGCCCGCAGACGTAGCCCAGTGGCTTGAGCATCTCCGCGATGGTGGGGTCCGAGTCCTGGAGCCCGTAGTCCGCGCCCGGCATGCCGATGGTGGTCAGCCCCGTGCGCAGCGGATTCATCCCGGTGATGAACGCGGCGCGGCCCGCCGTGCAGCTCTGCTGGCCGTAGCAGTCCGTCATCAGCGCGCCCTCTCGGGCGATGCGATCGATGTGGGGCGTCCGGTAGCCCATCATCCCCTGGTTGTAGGCGCTGATGTTCCACAGCCCGATGTCGTCGCCCCAGATGACGAGGATGTTCGGCTTGCGTCCCGCCTGCTTGGCGGCGTGACCGTTGCCATTCGTCTTGGGTTTGCCGTTGCCTGACATTGCGCGCGCTCCAGTGGCTCGAGAGAGGATTCCCGTCCACGGAAGGGTGGGCGGGGGTGGGGCCTCTGACGAGCCGTCCTCCAGGGTGAAGGGGCGCGTTCGCGGCTGACTGCCCTCTGTACCGCCGCGGCGCCTGGCTTCAGCGAGCGAGCATGTTGGCCAGACTCCGGGGGGAGTACCCGGCGAGGCGGACACACGTTCGCGTCAGGTGGGCCTGGTCCGCGAAGCCCGCGCTCGCGGCGGTGTCCGCCAGATGACCTGCGCGGAACAGGGGCAGGGAGCGCAGCAACCGACGCCACAGCAGCCAACGTCGCAATGAGATGCCCACCCGGGCATGGAACAGCTCGGACACGTGGCCCGGTGAGAGGCGCAGGCCGCGCGCGAGTTCAACCAGCGACCGGGGCTCGCTGTCCTCCAGGGTGTCCAGGAGTCGTGCAATGCGCCCGTCACCCACCGGTGCGGGTCCCGTGGGAAAGAGGCGGGCCGCGAGCGCCTCGGCCCTTCGCGGTGTGTCATGCGAGGGGTGGGCCGCGAGGCTCACTGCCTCCGCCAGGACCGCGGGGTCGGTGATGGCGAAGGGTTGGGATGGCAGCGAGGCCTGGACCGTGGCGCGGTGGCGATCCGCGTCCAGTACCACGCTGAGCAGGGGCCCCTCGCAGCGTGTGACATGCGGCACGTCTCGCGGCACGACGACGATGCGCCCGCGCGTGGTTCCTTCGGCATGCCGCACCGTCACGACATCGTCCAGGCCCACGAGCAGGGCGGTGCCCCACTGCCGGTGGGGCGCGGTCTGCGTTCGCGGTGAGCCGAGCACGAAGACACCAGCGTGAGGTTCGAGGAAAAGGAACGGTGCGAGGTGCATGCATCCGAAGAGCGTTCAAGCCCAGACGAGCCTGAAAACGTCACCCTGCAGGCTCTTTTCTTCGGGAGTCTTCATGGCGACACGTCGTGCCTCCTTCTCCGCAACCGTCCTGGCTTTCACTGTCTCGTTGCTCGCCTGCCACGACGCGAGTCCAGGCCCCGAGGCGCCTCGTTGTGACCCCTCGCCCCTGAGCGCCTCCCTCCAGAGCGCGCTGCGCGATGCCCAGGCCGCGAATCCGGGCAACCCGGGCTGGTTGCTCGCGGCCCGAATCCCAGCGGCGGGACTGGAGCTGGAAGAGGCCGTGCAGGCTCCGGGGCTGGAGGCGCTGAGCCCTCGCGCGCCGTTTCGCATCGCCAGCGTGACCAAGACGTTCATGGCCGCCGCCATCCTGCGGCTCGTGGAGCGGGGCCAGGTGTCGCTGGACGACACCGTGGCGGCGGTGTGCCCCGCGCCCTACCCCGAGCTGCTGCGCGCCGGGGGCTACGCGCCCGAGCGCATGACGGTGGCGCAGCTGCTCACGCACACGAGCGGGCTGTTCGACTATGCGCAGAGCGACGACTACCTCGCGACGGTGTTCGAGTCCCCCGAGCATGTCTGGACCCGAGAGGAGCAGGTGCGGTTCGCCATGGAGCACGGCGCTCCCGTGGGCGAGCCCGGCGCGGCGTATGTCTATTCGGACACGGGCTATCTGCTGCTCGGCGCGCTGCTGGAGGCGAAGACGGGACTGGGACTCGCCCAGGCGTATCGCAGTCTGCTCGGGTTCGAGCGACTGGGGCTCCAGTCCACCTGGCTCGAAACGCAGGAGGCCGTGCCTTCCGCTGTGATGGGTGCCGCGCCGCAGGCCTATGACGGAGTGCCGCTCGCGAGCATCCACGCGTCAGCGGACCTCTTCGGAGGCGGAGGGCTGGTGTCCACCGCGCCAGACCTCGCGCGCTGGTTCCAGGCGCTGTTCGCGGGACAGGTGTTCGAGCGAGCATCGACGCTCGACACCATGTTGCGTGTGCCCGCGACGAACGAGTCCGAGGGGGGAGCCATGGGCATCTTCCGCGTGCCGCGCGCCAGCGGTGGGCCTTGCTGGCTGCATGAGGGCTTCTGGGGCGCGGCGGTGATGACGTGCCCCGAGCTGAACCTCACCGTGGCGGTGACGTCCCTGGATGCCTCGCACCAAGGTGACGGCGGCACGGCGCTGCTCCGCGCCGCCGTCCAGGCCGCGGCTTCCTGTCAGACGGCGCACTGAGCGCCGCCGTCACGTCGCCGGGGACCAACCCATGGGCAGGTCGGGATTCTCGACCACCGCGTCGAGCAGGCGGAGCAGGTCCGTGCGCATGCGCTCGCCGGTGCTCGGGTCGAACAGGTCGGTGTTGAATTCGAGCACGCCCCCGAAGCCCTCGGACACTTCCTGGAGCGCGAGGGTGACTTCATAGGCGGCGGAGGCGCGGCTCGCCACGACGGGCGTCAGCGTGAGCCCTGGCAACTCCAGCGGCGCGCCGGGGGCGTTCTGGAGCACGAACATCGCCTGGAACACCGGGCTGCGATTCGCGGGGGGGACGACGCCGAGCGCCTCGACCACCTTCTCGAAGGGGACCTCCTGGTGGGCATAGCCTCCCAGGGTCTCCTCTCGCACGCGCTGGAGCAGCTCGCGGAAGGTGGGCGTGCCCGCGAGGCTGACGCGCAGGGCGAGGCCATTGACGAACAAGCCGATGAGCGGCTCCAGCTCGGGATGCAAGCGATTGGCGATGGGTGAGCCGATGACGACCTCGGGCTGTCCCGCGGTCCGCGCCAGCACCGCGCCGAAGAGGGCGAGCAGGGCCATGAACGGCGTCACCTGCTCCCGCTGACAGAGCGCGTTGAGGGCATCGCTGCGTTCACGCCCCAGGTAGACCTCGCGGAAGGTCCCCGCGAAGGTGCGCTCCGCGGGGCGGGGCCGGTCTGTCGGCAGCTCGAGCACGAAGGGCGCTCCGGCCAACGCTTGCTTCCAGTAGTCGAGCCGGTGGGACAGCTCCTCATCCGTCAGCCAGTTGCGCTGCCACGCCGCGTAGTCGGGATACTGGATGTCCAGCGCCGGCAGCGAGGGTTCGCGGCCCTCGGCGAGCGCGGTGTACAGCGCGCCCAGCTCGCGGAAGAGGACACCCACGGACCAGCCATCGGACACGATGTGGTGCACGTTGAGGACGAGCAGGTGCTCGGTGTCGCCCAGGCGCAAGAGGGACGCGCGCACGAGCGGATCCCTCCTCAAGTCGAAGGGCCGCTGCGCGTCGTCCGTCATGAAGCGCCGGGACTCGGCCTCTCGGTCGGCGTGGCCACTGAGGTCCAGCTCCTGCCAGGTGAAGCGAGCCTCGGGGTGGATCCTCTGCGCGGGCCTTCCGTCGTGCTCCCCGAACGTGGTGCGCAGCGCCTCATGCCGGAGGACGAGTGCCTGGAAGGCACCTCGGAGCGCGCGCGGATCCACGCGCCCGCGCAGGTGCAGCGCATCCGGCATGTTGTACGCGGCGGACTCGGGCTGGCGCTGCTGGAAGCGCCACAGTCGCTCCTGCGAGAAGGACAGCGCGATGGGACCTCCACGCGGGGTTCGCCTGAGGGGCGGGATGGGGCGCGTGGACTCGGGGAGCGTCGCGTCGCCGAGGTGTTGCGCCATCTCGGCCACGGTGGGGCCCAGGAACAAGGTCCGCAATGACAGCTCAACGCCGAACTCCGCGCGGATGCGGGAGACGAGCTGGGTGGCGAGGAGGGAGTGGCCGCCGAGGTGGAAGAAGTTGTCGAGAGGGCCGACGGAGGGGACTTCGAGGAGAGAGGCCCAGAGGCGACAGAGGGCGTCTTCGACAGGGGAGCGCGGGGCGAGGGGAGAGGAGAGGGGAGAGGTGTCGGGGTTGGGGAGTGCGCGCTTGTCGAGCTTGCCGTTGGGGGTGAGGGGGAGAGAGGAGAGGAGGGTGAAGGAGGAGGGCACCATGTGCTCGGGGAGGCGCTCGAGGAGGAAGGAGCGCAAGTCCGAGTGGGAGGGGGAGGAGTCGCGAGGGACGAGGTAGGCGACGAGCTTCCTGTCGCCGGCGAAGTCGCGAGCAATGACAGCGCACTCCTTGACGGCAGGGTGGAGGCGGAGGCGCTCCTCGATTTCGCCGAGCTCGACGCGGAAGCCGCGAATCTTCACCTGGTGGTCAATGCGGCCGAGGTACTCGACGAGGCCGTTGGGGAGGAAGCGAGCGAGGTCTCCGGTTTTGTAGAGGCGCTGGCCCGGGAGGGAAGAGAAGGGGTTGGGGCGCCAGGTGAGGGCGGTGAGCTCCGGGCGGTTGAAGTAGCCACGGCCGAGGCGCTCACCGGAGACGAAGAGCTCGCCGGGGACGCCAATGGGGCACGGGTTGAAGTGGGAGTCGAGGATGAAGACAGGCCCGTGAGTGAGGGGCGGGCCAATGGGGACGGGGAGTCCGAGGGGAGGAGGAGAGGGGATGAGGTGAGCGGTGGAGAAGACAGTGCACTCGGTGGGGCCGTAGCCGTTGAGGAGGCGACGGGGAGGGCCGTGACGGAAGACTTCGCGAAGAGCGAGGGGGTCCGCGGCCTCGCCACCGAAGACGAGGGTGTGGAGAGAGGAGAAGGCGCCGGGTGCTTCGCGAGACAGGAGGGTGAGGACGGCGGTGGTGACAAACATGACGGAGATGCGTGCGTCATGGACTTGAGAGGCGAAGGCGAGAGGCTCCCTGGCGGGGTTGGCGGAGATGCCGACGAGGTGAGCGCCGTGGAGGAGGGCGCCCCAGATTTCGAAGGAGGAAGGGTCGAAGGAGATGTTGGAGGCCTGGGCGACCCTGTCGGAGGAGGAGAAGGGGAAGGCGAGGACGTTGAAGAAGAGGGCGCAGAGTCCCCTGTGGAAGATGGAGCTGCCCTTGGGGTTGCCGGTGGAGCCGGAGGTGTAGATGACGTAGGCGAGGTTGTCGGGAGAGGCGGAAGGGGGAGGGGGAGAGGAGGGGAGTGAGGAGAAGAGAGAGGGATTGAAGAGGAGGGAGGAGCCGGAGAAGGGAGGGAGGGAGGGGAGCAAGTCCTCGTGGGCGAGGAGGACGGAGACGCGAGCGTCCTCGAGCATGAAGGCGAGGCGCTGGCGGGGGTAGGAAGGGTCGAGAGGGAGGTAGGCGCCACCGGCCTTGAGGATGGCGAGGATGGAGATGAGGAGGTCTGTGGAGCGGTGGAGGCAGAGGCCGACGAGGACTTCAGGGCCGACGCCGAGGGAGCGCAGGTGGTGAGCGAGCTGGTTGGAGCGCTCGTCGAGCTGACGGTAGGAGAGGGAGGAGTCGGCGTAGGAGACGGCGGGGGAGTCGGGGGTGCGGGAGGCCTGGAGGGAGAAGAGGTGGTGGACGCAGGCGTCGCGAGGGAAGTCGGCGGGAGGGGGAGAGAAGTCGACGAGGAGGCGGTGGCGCTCTTCGGGGGTGAGGAGCGGGAGTGAGGAGAGGGCGAGGCGGGGCTGGGCGACGGCGGCGGAGAGGAGGACGCGCAGGTGGCCGGCCATGCGGTGGATGCGCTCGGCGTCGAAGAGGTCGGTGTCGAACTCGAAGGTGCCGGAGAGCCCCGAGTCCGAGCGCGCCATGAACAGGATGAGGTCGCAGGCCACGGTGCCTCGCGGACGCGGTGCTCCCTCGACGGGATCCGCGGACTCCTCCATCGCGAACATCACCTGGAACAGCGGTGCGTGACTGAGATTGCGCTCGGGTTGGAGGACCGCGACGAGCGTCTCGAAGGGCAGCGTCTGGTGCGCCGTCGCACCGTGGATGCTGTCCTGCACCCGGTGTGCGAAGTCGATGAAGCGTGGGTTGCCCTCGGCCTCCATGCGCAGGGCGAGCGTGTTGGTGGCGGGGCCCACCAGGTGCTCGAACTCGGGCCGTGAGCGGTGGCTCACCGGCGCGCCGATGGCGAAGTCCTCCTTGCCGGTGTAGCGATGCAGGAGCGTGGCGAAGCCCGCGAGGAGCAGCGAGGACAGGGAGAGGCCTGACTCGGCCGCGCTCCTGTCGAGTGCCTCGGTGAGTTCAGCGGACAGCGTGAAGTTCAGCGTGCTCCGGCTCAATCCCTGGATGCTGGCGCGTGGGCGATCCGCCGGCAGATCCAACACCGGCATGCTCCCGGCCAATCGCTGACGCCAATAGGTGACTTGCGCGTCGCGCGCTTCTCCATGCACCTGTTCCTGCTCCCAGCGCACGAACGCGCCATAGGTTGGAGCGGGGGGCCTGGGCGCGACGCGACCATCCGCGAAGGCCCCTTGGAGCACGCGCAGCTCGCGAAGGAGCAGGCGAGCCGTTCCGTCATCGGCCACCATCTGGTGCAGCGTGAGGAGGAGTCGGTGGGTCTGCTCGCCCAGCCGCAGCAGTGTGCCTCGCACGAGCGGGCCCGTCGCGAGGTCGAAGGGGCGCTGGGCCTCGGCGACGGTGAGTCGTTCCGCCTCGGCGTGGCTGTCCGCGAGGTGGCGCAAGTCGATGACGCCGAGCGCGAAGGGATGCGCGGGCCCGATGCGCCGAACCGGCTCGCCGTCGAGGGCCACGAAGGTCGTGCGCAGGGCATCATGGCGCTCCACCAAGACATCCAGCGCGCGCTCCAGCGCCGTGACGTTCATTGGGCCCGACACGTCCCAGACACAGGGCAGGTGATGGACGGCGGGGTTGGGATCGAGCTGGGTCTGCAACCACAGACGCCGCTGCGCGAGGGACGCGGGCCGGAGTTCGGCTGCGTCTGGCGTCGATGGGACACGGCCTGCCTCAGCGTCGCCGCGGAGGGGAGTGGGCGTCATCGTCGGACCTGCCTCTCGTCCTGGAGTGATGGACGAGCATAGACGCGCCAAGTTGGAATTGCCTGTAACTACAGGCTATTGCATGGCGTCAGAATCCAATGACAGCCAAAGCTTTCGACGGTACGGCTCAGGGCGTCTCGGTGCGCAGCACTTCGGCCTCGACGATGCGGTCGAGGCGGAAGGGCCGTTGCTCCTGGGTCTCCAGGTCCACAGCGTTCACGCGCGTCTCGTGACGGTCCATGATGAAGGACTTGATGCGAATCCTTCGCGTGGTCTGGAGGAAGTTGCCATCCACATACGTGATGCGCAGGGGTTGCTGCTCGAACCAGGCGCGCTCGATGGCCTCGCGGACGGACTTCTTGCTGGGCAGAGAGGGGACGCCCAGGAAGGACAAGTCCTTGAGCCGCTCGAGCAGCTCGCGCTGGGCGGAGGTGGACAGCGCGGAGCGGACCTTGTCGAGCGCGGACTCGACGGTCTCCTCGAACGGGAGCAGCCGCATGTCCACCGCGAACCGGCCCAGCGCGACGAGGAGCGCCGCCTCGCGCGCGGTGAAGTTCACGGGGGGCAGGCTGTAGCTTCGGTCCAGCGCGTAGCCACCGCCGCGGCCTCGCTCGGCGGACAGCGGCATGGCCGCGGCGCGCAGCGCATCCAGGTCCCGGTAGATGGTACGCAGGGTGACGCCGAACCGCTCCGCCAGCGCCTCCGCGGTGACCCCGGTGCGACGGCCTCTGAGGTACTCGGCGATGGCGAAGAGCCGCTCGGTGCGCTGCATGACGTGGAAAGTTGACATACTCCTGTCACGCACCGGGCTCAAGGTGCGAGGCATGGGGCTTCCTTTCACTTCCTTCGACGAGTCACGGGCGTTCGCGTGCGCGTTCCGGTAGTCAATGGCGCAGCGACCGGCATGCGCGCGCCATCCACACGAGAAGACGAGTGGCTCTGGGGGTGGGACCCCACGCCGGGCATCGTGTCCGTCTGGGCGGAGCCGGACGGGCGCGCGTTCGTGTGGCGGCGCCTGCCCGGCGCGGGCGGGTTGGTGCGCGAGGATGTGCGCTTCCGTCCCTGGATGGTGCTGGCCTCGCTGGAGGACGTGGCGCACCTGGGCGCGCGGCTGCGCCCCGAGTCCGAGGGCTCGGCGCCGAACCGCGTGACGTACCAGGAGCTGCAGGGGCCGGGCGCGCTCCGCTACCTGGTCCGCGCCGAGGATGGGCGGGCGCTGACCGCGGCGGTGTTGCAGGGCGCCACGCGACGGCTGGGCCGGCCGTTCGGCACGCTGCGCGAGCTGGGGGCGGACGTGGCGCTCTCGCTGCCGCCCGAGGAGCAGTACCTCTGCGCGTCGGGGCGGACCTACTTCCGCGACCTGCGCTTCGACGACCTGCGCCGCATGCAGTTCGACCTGGAGACCACGGGGTTGGATCCGGTGACGGACCGCATCTTCCTCGTGGCCCTGCGCACGCCCGAGGGCGAGGCGGAGGTGCTGGAGGCGCACGGCGATGACGCGGGCGCCGAGGCCGGACTGCTCCACCGGCTGATGGCCCGGGTGCGCGAGTGCGACCCGGACGTCATCGAGAACCACAACCTGCACGGCTTCGACCTGCCGTTCATCGCGCATCGCGCGCGCGTGCTGGGCGTGCCTGTCTCGCTGGGCCGCGCGGGGACTCCGGGGCTGCGACAGCGGCCCGCGGCCCGCGGCGCGGCGCTGGCGCGAGGGCAGGACGGACGCCAGGCCGAGTGGATGCGACGCACGCGCTTCACGGTGCCGGGGCGCGAACTCATCGACTCGCTGGATGCCGTGCGGCGGCACGACTTCTCCTCCAGGGACTTGCCGGGGCATGGGCTCAAGGCCGTCGCGAAGCACCTGGGGCTGGCGGGCCCGGAGCGAGAGCTCATCCCCGGCGCGCGGGTGTACGAGGTCTTCCGCACGGACCCCGAGCGGGTGCGGCGGTATGCGCGCGATGACGTGACGGAGGCCGCGGGCGTCGCGAGACTGCTCGGCGGTGCCGCGTTCGCGCTCGCGCGGATGGCCCCGCGTCGCTACGAGCGGCTCGCGGATGCGGGGCCCGCGACGGGCGTGTTGGATCCGCTGCTCGTCCGGGCCTACCTGCGCGCGGGTGCGGCGCTGCCCGCGCACGAGGCGGGAGATGGCACGCCCCACAGCGGCGCGGCCTTGCACCTGTTCGCCGCGGGCGTGGCGCGCCACATCGTGAAGGCAGACGTGGCCAGCCTCTATCCCTCGCTGATGCGCCAGTATCGGATTGGCCCTCGGAGGGACCGACTGGGCGCGCTGCTCTCCATGGTGGACCGGCTGGTGGACCAGCGGCTCGCGGCGAAGAAGCGGGCCAAGGCCGCCGCGCCGGGGTCTCCCGAGCGCTACACGGACGAGGCCCTCTCGGCGGCGATGAAGATTGTCGTCAACTCGGCCTACGGCTACCTGGGCGCGGTGGGGCTCACGCGCTTCGCGGACGTGCACGCGGCCAATGAAGTCACGCGCCGAGGTCGCGAGGTGCTGGACCTCTTGTGTCGCGAGCTGGCCGCGCGAGGCGTGACGCTGCTGGAGGCCGACACGGACGGCGTGTACTTCGCGGTGCCGGAGGCGTGGAGCGAGGTGGACGAGCGCCGCGTGGTCTCCGAGGTCGCCGCGCTCCTTCCGCCTCGCGTCCAACTGGAGTTCGACGGGCGCTATGCCGCGATGCTCTCCCACGAACCGAAGAACTACGCGCTGCAGCCCTACGCGGGGCAGCTGGTGCTGCGCGGCGTGGCGTTCCGCTCCAGCCGCGCCGAGCCCTTCGGTGAGGAGTTCCTGCGGCGCGCGCTGACGCACCTGTTGGCGGGTGACGTGCGGGGCGTGCAGGACGTCTATGCCGCGACGGTGACCGCGCTGCGCCGGCGCACCGTCCCCACCTTCGAGGTGTCCGCGCGCGTGCGTCTGACGAAGACGCCGAGAGAGTACGAGGCCCTGCGCTCACGGAGGCGAGAGCTTCCCTACGAGGCCCTGCTGACGAGCGGGCGGACGCACTGGTCGGTGGGCGAGCGCATCCGCGTGTACCGCGCGGTGGGCGGGCGCGCGGGTCTGGTGTCGGACCCCGAGGCGGATGATCCCGGAGGGACGCCCGGGCCCGACTCGCCGGGCGTCGCGGCGGATCCGCGAGACTACGATGTGGAGTACTACGTGAGGCTCTTGCGCGAGACGTTCGCGGCCCGACTGGTGCGAGCGTTGACGCCCGAGGACTTCGCCACGGCGTTCGCGGACCCCGGCCAGCCCTCGCTCTTCGCGGCCTCGTTGGCGCACGCGAAGCCCATTCTCACCCAGGTGCGGGAGGTGGATGTCCCCTCCACCTCCCGCGACGCGGTGGCCGAGCCCGAGGGCGCGGAGCCCTAGAGCGTGTTGATGAACGCGAGCAGATCCTCGCGCTCGTCCTCGAAGAGGTAGTTGGCGAAGAGGTCGCGCGCGCCCGCCCCCTGGCCCGCGTGGGCGAGGATGGCGTCGCGCACCGTGTGAGCGCGGCCGTCATGCAGGAAGCGCGTGCGCGTGCGCGCGCCCCAGAGCGGCGCGGTGCGCATCTCGTTGGCGCCCGTGCCGCCTTGCACGATGCCATCGCCCAGCGGACCCATGTCATGCAGCAGGAAGTCCGAGTAGGGGAAGAACGTCTTCTTGTTCAGCGCCGCGATGGGATTGGGGCCCGTGGTGAAGCTCGCGTGGTGACAGTCATTGCATCCAATCCAGTCGAACATCTCTTCGCCGTGTGACGTCTGGCCCGTCACCGTGCCCGGGGGCGGCGCGGCGTGCAACTGCATGAAGTCCCGGAACTTGAGCATGTCCGTGTCGTTGGCGTCCTCGGGCCCCGCGGCGTCCGGACGCGGGTCGCAGCGCGCCAGCAGCGCGCAGTCCCCCTGGGGACAGTTGTCGCGGGGGAAGATGGACGTCGTGATGCCCATCTCGTTGAGGTACGCGTCCGCGGAGAAGACGAGCAGCGAGGGGACCTGCGCCTTCCAGCCGAACTTGCCCACCGTCTGCGTGCCGACCGGCGGGTTGTTCACCATGCTCACCCGTCCCGCCGTGCGCGGCTGGTACTGGCGCTGCGTGTCCGCCAGGTGGATGAAGGTGCTGTCGGGCACCGCGTCCACCAGCCCGAGTCCGAACAGCGGCGTGGTCAGTCGCCCCGCCACCACGTTGGCCGAGGCCGGGACCTGCTCACCCGCGAAGGCGCACTCGGCAGACTGGACGCCAATGCCCGTGGTCTGGATGAGCGAGCCTCCCGAGGCATCCAGCGGGTCGAACGTCCCATCTGGGTTTCGCCGGCCGAAGCGCGTCTCCACGGTTTCGCCCGCGCCGCCTACCGCGCCCTGGATGTGGCAGGCCGCGCATGAGTTGCCATTGAAGACGGGGCCCAGGCCATCCGCCGCGTCCTCCTCCTCCGCGAAGGCGTCGCGCCCCTCGCTGAAGAGCGCCTGCTGCGCCCCGGTGAGGCCGGGCAGCGGCGAATCGAACGTGGTCGCCAGCGCGGCTGTCTGGCGTTGCTCGGTCGCGGCAGCATCCGGGGCGACGTGCTCACCCTGACATCCCATCATCACCACCGCGCAGCCCAGGGACAAACCCAGACCACGCACGGCACGGCGTGCTTGCATAGACTCGCTCCTTGTTCCGCCACATGGACAGACAATCCCCCCGAGCCGAGCCACGAACTCCTCATCATGCCGCTCGTGTCTCCCTGGTCCAGCCGGGCGGCTGAATCCTGCCGAGCCGTTCATTTTCTTTCAATCCGAAATACGTGTAATTCGCGCGACTCCCTGCGCCAGCGCAGTGAGCCACGGTGCAATTTTCTCCAAGCGGGCGCAGCGCGCGGTGGCTACTAGTGCGCGCCATGAACTTCGAGACGAAGCAGGTGGAGGTGGAGGACTCAGGGCGGAGCATCGTCCCGCGATTGGGACGTCGGGAGTTGATGGCGTGGGCGGCCTTCGGGCTCGCGGCGGGGTGCGCGCCTCGCGGACTGGTGGGCGGGAAGCCCTCGACGGGGGCGCCGCTGGATGCGGCCGCGTTCCGCGCGGAGCGGCGCTATGCGAACACGCGGTTCGGGCGCATCGCGTACGTGGAGCGAGGCCAGGGGCCCGCCGCGCTGTTCCTGCACGGGTTCCCGCTGAACAGCTTCCAGTGGCGCGGGGCCATCGAGCGGCTGTCGCCGTATCGCCGCTGCGTGGCGCCGGACTCCATGGGCCTGGGCTACACGGAGGTCGCGCCGGGGCAGAGCGTGGCGCCGGACGCGCAGGTGGACATGCTGGTGACGCTGTTGGATCAGCTCGGCATCGACACCGTGGACCTCATCGCCAATGACAGCGGTGGTGCCGTGGCGCAGCTCTTCGTCACGAAGCATCCGAAGCGCGTGCGGACGATGCTCTTGACCAACTGCGACGTGGAGAACGACAGCCCGCCACCGGCCGTGATTCCCGTCATCGAGATGGCCAAGGCCGACACGTTCGTGAGCTCGTGGCTGGGCCCGTGGCGCGCGGACAAGAACCTGGCGCGTTCGGAGCAGGGCCTGGGCGGGATGACGTTCACGTATCCGCAGCAGCTCGCGGACGAGACCGTGGAGTACTACCTGGCGCCGCTGGTGAGCACGCCCGAGGGCCGGGCGCGGGTGAACGCCTACGCGATGGGCCTGTCGCCCAACCCGTTGGCCGGCATCGAGGCGAAGCTCCGCATGTGCGCGGTCCCGACACGGATAGTCTGGGGGACGGGTGACTCCCTCTTCTCGCAGGCGAGCCCGGACTACTTGGACAAGACGCTGCCCCAGTCGCGCGGCGTGCGGCGGGTGCCAGGCGCCAAGCTGTTCTTCCCCGAGGAGTTTCCGGACGTTATCGCCGAGGAAGCGCGCCGGCTGTGGGGCGTGGACTGAGGGTTGACGCGGCCCGCCCGGTTCATGAGCGGGCGGGCCCGTGGAAACCGGATGCCCCGTGTGGGCGCGAGCCCTAGGATTCCCCTCCGGCTCTTGGGCCGGAGGTGTCATGTCCATCATGCGGCGCGCCGCTGAACCTGTTGTCCGCGATGTGCTCCCGTACCGCAAACCGAAGCTGGGACGGGACTACTGGGTCAAAGACAACGCGCTCCCCAATGCGCTGGAGGTCTACGAGCGCAACCTCGCCCGCGAGGACTGGACGCAGGGCGCGCCCTGGCGCAACGAAATCTGGCCGGGCATCCGCGCGCCCGAGGCGCTGCTCCCGCACGAGCTGGCGCAGGTGGAGGCGTGGGTCTGTCAGCAGACGGGCGCGAAGGCGCTGACGCAGAAGTCGCCCGTGTCGGGCGCGCTGTCACACAACCACGTGCAGGTGGTGGGCGAGCGCGAGTCCGTGGCCAAGCCGCACGTCGACTCGCTGGTGCTCTGCGACTACGCGGCCGTCATCTACCTGCACCCGAAGCCGCCCACGAAGAAGGCGGGCACGTCGTTCTACCGACTGCGACTGCCTGGCGGCGGGCTGGGCGGGAACCTGTGTCCCGCGGGCTGCAAGAACCTCACGGAGGCCTTCGGCGTGACAAAGCTCCCGGCGGACGCGTGGCAGCAGGACGTGGAGGTGGAGAACGTGTTCAACCGCCTCATCGTCTACCGGGCGGACTTCGTGCACTCGGCGACGCGCTACTTCGGTGAGGGCGAGCGGCGCAACAAGCGCGCCACCGCCCTGTTCTTCTGGAAGGCCGTGCAGTGAGTGTCTGGCAGGTGCTCGCGCAGGGCGCTCGAGGATGCCGTCGCGTGGGGCGGGCGTTATGTCCGCGCGCATGAAAGCGATTCGCTATCACGAGGTGGGAGGTCCCGAGGTGCTCCGCTGGGAGGACATCCCGGAGCCCGTCCCCGAGGCTGGAGAGGTGCTCATCCAGGTACACGCCGCGGGCGTGAACTTCGCGGACACCGAGCGCCGGCGCGGGCTCTATGACGCGCAGGTGCCGTTGCCGCGCATCCTCGGAAGCGAAGCCGCGGGCGTGGTGCACCGGGTGGGACCCGGCGTGGACCCGGCCTGGGTGGGGCGCCGAGTCGTGGCGCTGACCACGGCGGCCTATGCCGAGTTCACCCGCGCGCCCGTGGGAGAGCTGGTCGCATTGCCGGACTCGGTCTCCTTCGAGCAGGCGGCGGGCCTGCTGGTCCAGGGGCTCACGGCCTATCACGTGGTGCACACCATGGGACGCCTGGAGGCGGGCCAGTCCGTGCTCATCCATGCGGCGGCCGGCGGCGTGGGTCTGTTGGCGGTGCAGCTCGCGAAGCGGGCGGGGGCTCGCGTCATCGGCACGGTGTCGGGGGATGAGAAGGAGCGCCTCGCGCGCGAGCTCGGCGCGGACGAGGTGGTCCGGTACGACCGGGAGGAGGTGGCGCCACGTGTCCTGGCGCTGACTCACGGGAAGGGCGTGAACGTGGTGCTGGACTCCGTGGGCGCGAGCACCTGGAGCGCCAGCATGGAGTCCCTGGCTCCCTTCGGACATTTGGTGAGCTTCGGCAACGCGAGCGGCTCGCCGCCTCCGGTCTCTGTCGAGTCGCTCTACGCGAAGTCGCTCCAGGTGAGCGCCTACTGGCTGCGCACGCCCGAAGCACCCGAGTCACGGCGCCGCGCCCGGGAGGCCTTGTTGTCCGCGATGGAGGCAGGCGAGCTGCGCGTCGTGGTGGGGCTGTCCCTTCCGCTGTCCCAGGCGGTGGAGGCGCATCGGCGGCTCGAAGGGCGGGGCACGGTGGGCAAGGTGGTGCTGCGCGTGCGCTGACGCGGTGGCGTGAGGGCGCGCACCGGACACTCCGGCCGTCACCTCATGCACAGACGCGGGCGCGCGATGTCGAGGCACGCCCACCCCCGCGACGCCGGGGTTGAGTGACCTTCCCGGGCGGGGGACATCGGCCCGGGGAGGTAGCACGCATGCTGATGGCGCTGGTCCTGACGTGGGCGCTCGCGGGCGCGGCCGAGCCCAATCCCATCGACGTGGAGAACACCGCGCCGGGCTCGACCCAGTGGCGGCTCGGACGCGCCGCGGTCGGGGCCCAGCTCGAAGGGTACGCGGGCGCGAGCAGCGTCCAGCATGGCGAGTCCATCGACGTCCACGCGCGCACGGATGGCAACCACACCGTGCGCTGGGAGGTCTACCGCATGGGCTACTACCGAGGCGTCGGAGGCCGGCGCGTGGCCTCGGGTGGCCCCATCTCGGTGGGCCCTCAGCCCACGCCCTCGGCGGACCCCTCCACGGGATTGCTCGAATGTCATTGGCCCACGTCCTTCACGGTCCAGACCGAGCCGTCCTGGGCGACGGGTGTGTATGTCATCAAGTTGCTGCGGGACGATGGGCTCCAGTCCTACGTCCTCTTCGTGGTGCGCTCGGATGAGCGCAAGGGCGCGGCCCTGGTCCAGGTCCCCGTCACCACGTTCCAGGCCTACAACTTCTGGGGCGGTGAGAGCCTCTATAACGACTCGCTGGGCCTGTCCGGCGGCCACGCGAAGAGGGTGTCGTTCGACCGGCCCTATGCCAACGGCAACGGCTCTGGCGAGTACTTCAACTACGTGCACCAGTTCGTGCTCTGGGCCGAGGCGAAGGGGCATGACCTCGTCTACGTGACGAACCCCGACCTGGACCGCGACCCGTCGCTGCTCCTCGGACAGCGGCTGTTCCTCGCGGTGGGGCACGACGAGTACTGGTCTCGCCCGGGCCGTGAGGCGGTGGTGGCGGCGCTCGCTTCGGGTGTGAACCTGGCGTTCCTCGCGGGGGACACGAGCTGCTGGCTCATCCGCCTGGAGCCCTCGTTCAGCGGCGTCCCGCGACGCAGGCAGGTGTGCTTCAAGGACGAGGCGCCTCGCGAGGATCCGCTCGCGCACTCGAACGTCATCACCGTGCGCTGGCGCAACCCGCTGCTCAACGAGCCCGAGAACGGACTCGTGGGCGTCATGTCGGACTCGTGGGCGCTCATCAATCAGCCCTTTGTCGTGCGCAACGCTGGCGCCTGGCCTTTCGAGGGCACGGGCCTGGCGGACGGAGACACGCTGCTGGCCATGGCGGGTTATGAGATTGATCGCGAGTGGGACAACGGCCACTCGCCCGCGGGGCTGGTGCCGTTGGCCACCTCGCCCGTCATTGGCAGCAAGGGCGAGCCCAACTGGCATGCGGCGTCTGTCTATACGGCGCCCTCCGGCGCGTTCGTCTTCGCGGCGGGAGGGGTTGCGTGGTCCCTGGGGTTGTCTCACTTCAACTTCGCGGACCTTCGGGTGCAGCGCATCACGGACAACGTCTTCGCCCGGGCGGGGCTCGTGGCGCCGCATCCGGGGGACACGTTTGGCGCGGGGCGGGAGCGCCCGGTGGACCGCACCGGTCAATCCCTGGGCGTGACGACGTTCGCGGGCGGGGCCTTCCAGGAAGGCTGGCGCGATGGGCCGGCCCTGGAGGCGCGCTTCCGCCGGCCGGTAGGGCTGGCGGTGGACAGCGCGGGCAATGTCTTCGTCGCGGACACGGGGAACCATGTCATCCGGATGATTGCCAACGACGCGGCGCACACGGTGTCCACGATTGCAGGCACGGGCGCGGCCGGAGTGGGCGAGGGTCCGGGGGCGCGCGCCGCGCTGCGCTTGCCGGAGTCCGTCACCCTGGGACCGGACTCCAGCCTGTATGTGGCGGACACGGGGAACCACCGCGTGGTGCGCATCGCGCGGGATGGCCGGTGGACGGTGTCCACCTTCGTGGGCTCGAAAGAGGGACGCTCGGGGATGGCGGATGGCCTGGGCACCGCGGCGCGCTTCCAGACGCCCATGGGCGTGGCGTTCGCGGGCTCGGACCTCTTCATCGCGGACACGCTGAACCACCGGTTGGCGCGCGTCACGCCGGATGGGAGGGTGACGACGGTGGTGGGGGCACGG
The DNA here is from genome assembly GCA_016458225.1 of Myxococcaceae bacterium JPH2. Classification (NCBI taxonomy): domain Bacteria; kingdom Pseudomonadati; phylum Myxococcota; class Myxococcia; order Myxococcales; family Myxococcaceae; species Myxococcaceae bacterium JPH2. The sequence goes on from JAEMGR010000021.1 coordinate 55,298, forward strand.
GGCGCGGGCAGCGGAGATGGGCCCGCGAGTCGAGCGCGGCTCAACCGCCCCACGGCCCTCGCGGCGGGCTCGGGCGCGGTGTGGTTGGTGGATACGGGGAATCGGGCCCTGCGGCGCGTGGCGCTCGATGCCAGCTTCACCACGTCCACCGTGGCCGGCAGCTATCCGGGGGGATTCTCGGATGGCACGGGCGGCTCGGCGCGCTTCATGCCCATGTTGGGGGTGACGGTCGCGGGGATGCAGGTGCTCGTGTCGGACACGGGGAACGAGCGCATCCGCGCGGTCTCGGGTGGCCGGGCGCGAACGTTCGCGGGCAGTGGCGCGGCGGGGACGCGAGATGGACCCGCCGAGCAGGCCACGTTCAGTCTGCCCACGGGCATCGCGGTGCTTCCCGGTGGCGATGCGCTGGTGGTGGACCAGGGAGACTCCACGCTGCGCCGGCTGCGCGTGCCTCCCTCGATGGCGAGTGGAAGGCCGCGCTGAGCGCCATGCATCCAGCAGGGGCGAGCAGGCGCATGGTGCGCTGAGCGCTCGGCGGGCGCGGGCATGGCGCGTCTGGGACGCGTCCGGTTTCAGGGGCCGCACCGGGCGGGAGTCGAGGCGCTAGAGTGCGCCGTCTCGCGCGGGAGGCGGACGCGGCATGACGTGGCGCAAGCGGCTGGGTTGGAGCGTGGGCGGTCTGCTCGGGGTGTTGGTCCTCTTGGTCGGGGTCCTCGCCGCGCAGGCGTGGACGGCGCTGGGGAGCAGCGCCACGGGCGCGCGGCGTGAGCGGATGGAGCGCTCCCCCGAGTGGCGCGACGGCCACTTCACCAACCCGCAGCCGCTCATCAACGACGCGTGGGGTTCGGTGGCGGGCATGTTCCATCCCAGCCCGGACGTGAGCCCCTCCACGCCACCGTCGACCGTGATGGGCAACCCCGAGCGCTTCGCCACGCCGCCCGCGTCCGGACTGCGGGTCACCTGGTTCGGGCACTCGTCCGTCTTGCTGGAGCTGGATGGTCACCGCGTCCTGATGGATCCGATGTGGAGCGAGCGGGCGTCACCGCTGGATTGGGTGGGCCCTCGACGCTGGTTCCCGCCGCTGGTGCCGCTGGCCGCGCTGCCCGCCATCGACGCGGTCCTCATCTCCCATGACCACTACGACCACCTCGACCGGGGCACGCTGGTGGCGATGAAGGACTGGGACACGCGCTTCATCGTGCCGCTGGGCGTGGGCGCGCACCTGTCGTCCTGGGGCATCCCCGAGTCGCGCATCGTCGAGATGGACTGGTGGCAGTCCGTGCCGGTGGGCGGCCTCGAGGTGGTGGCCACGCCCGCGCGCCACGCGTCGGGACGCAAGGGCTTCGACAAGGACGCCACGCTCTGGGCGGGCTACGCGGTGCGCGGGCCCACGCACCGCGCCTACTACTCGGGGGACACTGGCCTGTTCCCCGCGATGAAAGCCATTGGCGAGAAGCTGGGGCCCTTCGACGTGACGATGATTGAGGTGGGCCAGTATCACCAGGCCTGGCCCGACTGGCACATCGGCCCGGAGCAGGCCGTGCGGGCCCATCAGCTCGTCCAGGGCCGCGTCTTCCTGCCGGTGCACTGGGGGCTGCTGGGGCTCGCCGCGCACGGATGGACCGAGCCCATCGAGCGCGCGCTCGCGGCGGCCGACAAGGCGGGCGTGACGGCCATCGCGCCTCGGCCGGGACAGAGTGTGGAGCCCGGCTCACCGCCTCCGCTGGAGCGCTGGTGGCCGAGCCTGCCGTGGCGCACGGGCGAGCAGGACCCCATCGTCTCCTCGCAGATGGAGTGAGCCCGACGCGCTTCAGAAGAGCGCGATGAAGATCTTCGCGTCCCAGGTGAAGGGGAGGCACGCGGCGACGTGCATGGCCGTCGAGGCCTCCAACCCGTCGCCGTGGGTGCGGACCGCCAGGACGTAGGTATCGCAGTCGCGGCTGGGCGCGGGCTGCGGCTGACTGTGCTCCACCAGGAAGACCGTGGTGTCGCGCACCTTCTTCGTGCGCAGCGCGCCCTTCGCGTCGCGATGGAACTGGCAAGGCCACCGCAGCTCCAAGCGCAGCGTCGTTCCATCCGGCTGGACGAGCGCGCATCGACCTTCCTGCTCGCGCAGCGTCAGCGACTTGCCCGCGAACTGGGTGGTGGTCGCCGGGGTGGCGGCGATGGGGGCGGCTGCGTGCGCGGCTCCCAGTGAGAGCAGGGCCAGGAGCGACGGCGCGCGAAGCAGTTCGAGGCGGATGCGGTGCATGGCGGAGACCTGGATGGACGTGCGGAGCAGATGCCGCGCGCAGCATCGCATGTCCCTCCCTGGCGTGGGCCGCGGGTTGTCGCGGGCTCGGGCGAGCGAGCGACTCAGCGAGGAGGAGGACGGCCGACGGCCTGGACCGAGCCGATGAGTCGGGCGACGAAGGCCCGGCGGCTGCGCACCCCGGCCTTGGTGAAGATGGCCTTCATGTGGTCCTGGACGGTGAGCGGGGTGATGAAGAGGGTCTGCGCAATCGTCGCCGTGTCATGTCCGCGCATGACGAGCACCGCCACGTCCTGTTCGCGCAAGGTGAGCCCCAGGCTCATCAACGCCATGGGCAGCATCTCGGACGGAGTCGCGGGCGCCATCACGATGGCGACCTGCCCGTCCGCGCGGCCCTCCAACAGCGACGCGTGCAGCGTGAACCACTGGCCTCGGTGGGTGCGGACGCGGGCCCGGGACGGAAGCTCCGGACGGCCCGCCGCCGCGGCGCCTCGGGCATGCTCGGCGACGGAGATGAACCCGGTGGGGATGCCGTTCGGGGAGGGCAGGGGCTCGGCGAGTTCGCTCAGGATGGCCTCGCCGCGTGGGTCCACGGACAGCAGCTTTCCCGAAGGGCCGAGGACCGCGATGCCGGGCGATGGCGCGTCGTCCCCTGGGGGAATGGTGTCCAGGTAGGAGCGGCGCAACATCTGCCCGATGTGCGGCGCCAGTCGCTCCACCAATCCCAGGTCACGCGCGCGGAAAGGCTCACGCCCCTGGGCTCGCATGAAGACCGCGGCCCCCCAGCAGCCCGAGGGGAGGTCGAAGTTGACGCGCAGCTCATCGCAGAACCCAGCGGGCGCCAGCAGCTCCACGAACCGCGTGCTGCGCTCGGGCTGCCCCTCCGAGGCGCGATGCATCGTGTCGACGCGCCGCCCAGACGCTCGCACGCCCGCGAAGGTCAACGGCTCGGGCGCCCAGAGTTCCAGATAGGCAGCGCGCTCAAAGCCACGCGGATCCAGGTTCTCCGCCATCGTGGACGTCACCAGCCCCGTGGCCGGGTCCGTGCCGTGCCAGCAGCTGCCGTCGAAGCCCACCGGCTCCCTGAGCAATGTGTTGAGTTCCGCGAACAAACGCCCTTGTGACAAGCCCGCTGTAGACAAGTCTTGTAGCGTGTTCAGGAGCCGTTGTTCCGCCCGGGTGCGCGTCGCCATCGCTCGTTCACGATTAACGTAGCCCCCGCGATGAAGGCAAAGAATCCCAGCATTCTGGGATGGTTTCGCCCGCCTCGTTCCATTGACCATGCTCATGTTTCGCCCTGGCGCTCACCGTCTCGGGAGACAACCTCCCAGGGAGCTGTTGGGGCGAGACGTGTCGTATTCACGTCGCACGTTTCGTGCGACCCAATGCCTCACGAGGACACATGCGAAAGTTCATGGGAGCGTTGTTGTTGTTGGGCTGCATGACGGCTTGCGGTGGCGTGGAGGAGGCCCCGGCCGCTGACGCCGTGGTGGGGACGCAGGGCGCGGAGATCAAGGCCACGGAGACCTGCGCCACGAAGCCCGAGCTGTGCCCCGGGGATACGCAGTGCTGCATCATCAACCGTGGTTACGACTACCGGTGCGTCGCCCCCACGGAGTCGTGTCCGCTGCCGTGAGTCTTGTCCCGCTCGGCTGAGCGGGAGGTGCCGGGCTGCCCGCTCGTGAGGGACTGCCCGGCCCCGTGATGCGGTCCTCCACGATGAGCGCCTCGGGCCAGAAGAGGGGGAGCCGAGGCGCTCATTTCCTAGGGAGTCGAGGGGCAGGGCCAGACGAGAGGGTTCCCGTGACATTCCGAGGTTGACGGGCGTGCGCCCGACCCCTCTGATTCGCGCGCCTCTTGCATTGGAGCCGCCGTGGCAGGACAGCCGCTTGAGCTGACCGAAGAGAACTTCGAAACCGTCACCCAGGGCCCTGGGTTGTGCGTCGTCGACTTCTGGGCGGATTGGTGCGCGCCCTGCAAGGCGTTCGCCCCCGTCTTCGAGGCCGCGGCGCAGCGCTTCCCGAAGGTCACCTTCGGCAAGGTCGACACCGAGGCCCAGGAAGACCTCGCCGGCCAGTTCGACATCCAGTCGATTCCCACGCTGATGGCGTTCAAGGATGGCATCGAGGTGCATCGCGCCTCGGGGGCGCTGTCCGCCACCGCGCTGGAGACGCTGCTCGCGAAGCTGGAGTCGGTGGACGTGAGCGTGCAGAAGCAGCGCGCGGCCAACCGCAAGCTCACCGAGGAGGGCACGCCGCCTCCCGGCGTTCCGCCCGAGGCGACCTGGGACGACAACGAGGCCGAGTGGTCCTTCGGGCCCACGGACGAAGACGGCGAGAACCATGGCCCGTGGCGCTACTGGCGGGCGGACGGCACGCTCTGCAACGAGTGCATCATGCAGCACGGTGCGCCGCATGGGCCGTTCCGGCGCTTCCACGAGAACGGTGACGTGTCCCAGGACGGCACCTTCCACAAGGGCGCGTTGCATGGGCCGCGCACCTGGTACGCCTCGGACGCGTACACCACCGAGCGGATGCACGAGAACGGCGTCCACGAGAAGGTCCGCAAGACGGTGATGGTGTACGAGCACGGCCGCGTCACGCAGGTGCTCCACTATGACCGCGCCGGCGCGCGCGTGGTTCCGGCCACGGGAGAGCCGTACCCCACGCGCCCGTCGCACCTTCCCGAAGCCGCCGAGCTGCGCGAGGACTTGAACCAGTGGGTGCTCGTCACGCTCAACGCGGGCGGTGAGCGCCACGGGCTCTGCCGGTTCTGGGACCGCGAGGGCCAGTTCATCTGGGAGGCCGAGTACGAGGATGGCTCGCGCCATGGCCGGTACTCCTCGCGGGCCGAGGACGAGTACGCGGATCCGCGCGTGCGCTTCGATGAAGGCCCGGTGGCACACGACTACGTCTTCGGGACGTGGTCGCTCCTGGATGAACAGCGGGCGGTGGTGCTCACCCGCGACCTGGGAGACGCACAGGATGACGACTCCCTGGCCGGGTCGCGGGTCTTCTCCAATCAGGTCCAGGACGCGGCGAGCTGGCGCGAGTTCGCGCGGCAGGCGCTGTCCGAGCGTCGCCACCGTGAGGCGTTGTTGGCCCAGGCGCGGGCCAGCGCGATGGACCAGGATGTCCGCGAGCTGAAGGCGTGGATTGAAAAGCTGACCCTGCCGCGCACGCCGCGGAGCGCCCTGGCCACCGCCGAGTCGGTGGTCGAGAACGCGGGGCAGTCCTGGGCGCCCATGGCCGATGGACTCGTTCGCGGCGGTGACGCCGCCACGGTGCTTCGCGGCTACGCGGTGCTGCTGGATCAGCAGGATCGGCCTCGCGCGGCGCTGGACTATGTCCACGCGGCGATGCTCCTGGCACCCGAGCGCACGGGCTACCTGTTCACGCGGGGCCTCATCCTGGCGAACCTCGGGATGGCGGAGCAGATGCAGAAGGACGCCGCGCTGCTCGCGGCCGCGGAGCCGAAGTCGTCGGAGTTCCTGGCCACCTACGGTCGAGCGCTCTTCCCTGGCTTCACGTTCTCGGCCGGGCAGGAGCCGCCGCGCTGCACCTTCGACGACGTGCCGGAGGGACCCTCGCAGGACCTGAAGGCCGTGCAGGCGGTCGTCCGCACCTACGCCACGCGGCTCCAGGGGCTGCGCACCGAGATGCTTCGCCGGTTCAAGCCGGGGGCCCGGGTGTCGTGGCTGCCGCCCGACGTGTCCGCGTTGATTCCGGACGGTCCCTCCGAGCTGGTCTCCTCGGAGGTGGAGCTGGGGAGTGGAGACACCGTCGAGGTCGATGAGACGTTGCCGTTCGCTCGGCTGGGACTGCCGGACCTCGCGCGACATGCCACGGCGGACTGGAGCGCGCTGACGTGGCTGTTGTGGGCCTGCGGCGAGACGACGGTGCGGATGCCGGAGGCGCTGCGGCCGCCCAAGGCGTTTGGACAGGCGGCGGGACAGGCGTCGCAGCGGCTGTGGCTGTGCAGGGATCAGCGCATCACAGGAGGGGCGAGCGCCCGCAAGGCGGGCCTGCCGACCTTCACCTTCGTGGGGGTCGCGCTGTCGGAGCTTCCTTCGAACCTCGTGGGCATCGCCGAGCAGCTCTATGCGGAGACGCAGGCGATGTTCTATTGGCTTACGAACGCGGACAATGTGTCTCCGTGGCAGAACGACCTGAGGGGCAGCTAGTCATGAACCGGATTCGCCAGACCATTGAGATCGCGGAGCCCCTGTGGCGGGCGCTGGAGTCGATGAGTCGCGACCTGGGTGTGGAGCCCAACGCCCTGGTGGCGCAGGCCCTCTTCCAGCTCGCGCGTCAGAATGGCTACGTGGCGCCGACCGTCGTGGCGCTCTCGGGCCAGGAGTCCGCGCCCGCGCCGGTCGCGCGCGCGCAGGTGACGGTCATTCCCGCGGTGGGCGCTTCGGCCGCGGCGCCTGCTCCGGTGGGGGCCGCGTCGGGAGCGGCCTTGGGCATCCGGGTCGGTGCGGAAGCTGCCCGCGAGGAGCCCGCGGCGGAGGCCCGTGAGGCCGTCGTGGCCAAGGGGACCGCCGAGCCCGCGCCGAGCGCGCCCGAGGGCACCGCGTCCGCGAAGCCCGAGCCCCTGTCCGAGGAAGCCGTCGCGCGCGTGGTGGATCGCGTGCGCGAGCTTGTCGCGGACGTCGATGCCACCGCGGAGCCCGTCGCCGACAACTCCGTGGGAGAAGCCGCCGATGCCGCGGACTCCGAGTCGGACGAGGATTCGGATGACGACGCGGACGATGAGTCCGATGAGGACTCGGACGAGTCTGACGATGACTCGGAGGATGCGTCCGATGAAGGTTCGGACGACGACGCGGACGCGTCCGATGAAGATTCGGACGACGACGCGGGTGCCGAGGCTGCGGACGCTGCCTCGGTGAAGGCTGGCGGCGCGAAGGCCTCCAGCACGGATGGGGACTCAGGCGCTGCCGATGCGGAGGGTGGCGAAGAGGACTCTGGTTCGTCGGACGACGATGCGCCCTTGGACGAAGAGGAAGAGGACTCCACCGGCGAGGTGGATCTCGTCGCCGAGCTGGGCCTGGACGATGGCTCGGAGTCCCCGACCGATGCGCGCGACCGTGCGCGACCGGGGTCGGCGAGCGCGGCGCGAGTCCGGCCCGAGTCGTCGAAGTCGGGAGCCCCGCCGTCATCGAAGGCTCCGGTCCGTCGGACCTCGGACACGACTCCGCGCGTGCCCCGCGAGGATGCGACGAACATCGTCACCGCGCCTCCCAGCGCCGTGGAGGTCTTCGTTCGGCTGGCGACCGGAGAGCCCGTCGAAGTGAACACGGGACGCTTCACCATCGGACGTGGGCCGCAGTGCGGTCTCGTCGTGAAGTCCGAGCGTGTCTCGCGCGAGCACGCGGCCGTCACGCGCGATGGGGACGACGTGTTCATCGAGGACCTCAACTCCTCGAATGGCACCTGGTACAAGAGCCTGCGCATCAAGCGTCAGAAGGTCGTGGACGGTGACACGTTCATGCTCGGCAGCGAGGCCGTGGTCTTCTCGGTGCGCCCGAGAGACGACTGAGAACGCATCCCGGCCGCTCGGTCCGCGAGCGGCCGGTGTCCCCAGTTCTCCCGAGGTCCGAGGCATGGCGGGATGAGCGACAAAGAGCCGAGCGTTCGCGAGCGCATCCTGGTCGCGGCCATCACCTGCATCGAGCGCGACGGCCTGGATGCGACGGGCATCCGGGAGATTGCCCGCGAGGCGCAGGTGAACAGCGCGGCAATCAACTACTACTTCCAGGGCAAGGAGAAGCTCATCGCCCTGGCGCTCGAGCAGACGCTGGAGCAGGCGTTCGGGAACGTCCTCGTGGACTTCGACCAACTGCGCGCCAAGGGGTTGGGGATTCGCGCCGCGTTCGAGGCCCTGCTGGATGAGCTGATGATGAACTGGACGGCGTATCCGCGCATCGCGCACGCGCACTTTCGCGAGGCGCTGGTGCATCAGCGCTACGAGGGGGCCGTCATCCAGCGAGTGAACGCATTCCTCGCGGAGCTGGCGCCTCGACTCGCTCCAGCCACACCGCAGCTGTCGGAAGTCGAGCTGCGCCTGGCGCTCTCTCAGCTCTGGTCGTCCATGTACCTGCTCGCGATGATGCCGCGCCTGTTCGATTCATTCGTCGCGCTCGACTTCCGCTCGGACAAGACCCGGCGAGCCTGGGTGAAGCAGGCCCTGCGGGGCCTGTTCACCGCGTGAGCGGCGCCATCGTCGGTGCTCCCACGAGTTGCCCTGATGGGGCAGTCACGTTCTCACCGAGGCGAGGCGTGACACTCAAGAGTGTCCACCGCTGCACGGGAGAGCTGCGCTTTCGGGCGGCACCTCTGCTCGCGGGGTGAGCGGGCCGCCGCGTGACGGACAGTACGCCGCTTGCATTGGGGCGGGCCCACGAGGGCGGTGTGCTTTGTCTCTCTACGCCTTGGGCCGCCCGGGAGAACCGTATGCGTGCAGTGTGGTCCTGGTGCGGGGTGGGTGTTCTCTTCCTCGCGGCGTGCTCGGGTTCCCCGCAGACGGAGGACGAGGGCGGTCCTCCTCCGGACGGCATGGAGGAGCCGGCGCCTTCCACCCCTACCGGTGGAGAGACGGGCACGGAGCTTCCTCCCGCCGAGCTTCCTCCCGAGGAGCCGGACGACAACGGCCCCTCGCCCTCCACCGAGGAGCCTCCGCCCGACTCGCAGTCCGCCGCCCCGGAGTGGCCCGCGCTCCAGACGCAGATCGAGACCTACGAGCTGCGCTTCGACAAGTCGACGTGGGACTTCATCAACGACCCCGCGCATGACCACGAGTACGCCCCGGGCCACTTCCTCGCGCGCGGCGTGGACTACACGGTGGGCCTGCGCCTGCGCGGGGAATACGCGCGCGAGCACCCCAAGCTGAGCTGGAAGGTGAAGCTCCCCGACGGCTCCAAGCTCGACGGCGCCAAGAAGTTCAACTTCATGGCCGAGTGGCTCGACGCGGGCAACCTCTCCGATGTCTTCAGCTACGAGATGATGACCGCGGGCGGCGCCCAGGCCCCGCGCGCGCGCTACGTCATGCTCAACGTCAACGGCAAGCTCGAAGGCCTCTTCACGCAGGTGGAGCAGGTGGACAAGGCCTTCCTGCGCAGCCACCACATCGACGAGGACGCGAACATCTACCGCTGCGGCGCGCGAGACTGCGAGATGACGCTCGCGCCCATCGCGCACTACCAGGACCCGTGGTCGAAGGAGACCAATGAGGACCAGCCCTGGGATGACCTGCACGCGTTCCTCGACAAGCTGGCCCACACTCCGGAGCACGAGTTCGAGGCCTTCGCGCGTGACCACCTCGACCTGGACGCGTACCTGCGCTACCTCGCGGTGGGCATCGTCATTGGCATCCACGGCATCGATGACTCGGGCAGCTTCCTCATCCATGACCGCGTGAAGGACCGGTGGACGTATGCGCCCTGGGACCTGAACAACAGCGTGCTCCTGTACTGGCGCACCGAGCGGGTCGGCGCCTCGCCGGAGACGACGCGCGCCATCCCCGCCTATACCGCGTATGACTCGCGGACCATCCGGACCTACGAGCACAAGCAGGCCAAGTACGGCGGCGCCCACTTCCCCTTCAGCGTGCTCAATCAGCGCATCTGGGACCGCCCCGTGTTCCGCAACAAGGTGCTCGACTATGTGGATCAGCTCATGGCCACGGTCTTCACCCAGGAGTCGGCCTCGAAGCGCATCGATGCCCAGTACGCGCTGGTGAAGGATCAGCTCGCGCGCGACCCCTACGTCGCGCGGCCGCAGGCGGCCTACTCGCCCGAGTACCTGAAGCGGTACGTGGCCGGACGTCGCACGTACCTCACCAAGAACCTCCCGCTGGAGCGCCACCGGGGCGAGGGTGGCGTGGTCATCAACTCGTTCGGCGCGCTGCCGCTCGCGCCCGTGGGCGCCAACGGTGAGGTGGAGGGCTACGTGGAGCTGTACAACCGCGAGTCCACGCCCGCGCCGGTGAGCGGCCTCATCATGACCAACGTCATCCGCGACCAGTACAAGTACAAGCTGCCGCCCAACCTGGTGGTGCCGCCCAAGGGCGTGCTCCGGCTCCTGGCGGATGGCAAGTCGGGCACCAACCATCTGCCCTTCAAGCTGTCCACGAAGGGGGGCGAGCTGGCCCTGTTCGATGGCAAGACGATGACGGGCGTGATTGACCTCACGTACTACGCACCGCTGTCGCCCGGGAAGTCATACGGCCGCATCCCCGACGGCGCCGAGACCTGGAACTGGAAGTAGCGCGCGGCCTCAGGGCGGCTCGGGGCTCGTCACGGACGCTCCCGCCGCCTCGACCACGACGGACTGGCTCGCTGTCGTGCGCGACTGCGGCCACCACCGCACCGCGCGGACCACGCTGCCCAGCTCATCCGTCCACGTGAAGTCCGGCGGACCTCGCAGGGACATGCGCCGCACGCTGGACGTGCTCCGCTGGAACGCGAGCCCCGAGGTGAAGTCCGCGTCCGGGCTCAACACCATCCACCGGCTGCTGGGCGCGTCGCTCGTGGACTCGTTGAAGACATGCGTGGCGTGCAGGCCGAACGCGCGCGCGTGCGCGAGCGTCACCGGCACCAGGTCCAGGTACTGATTGCTGATGTGCAGCGCCATCACGCCGTGCGGCGCGAGGTGGCGCAGGTACAGCGCCATCGCCTCCTCGGTCAGCAGGTGGATGGGGATGGCATCCGAGCTGAACACGTCCAGCGCCAGCACGTCGAAGGACTGGGGCTCGCCGCGCTCCAGCTCCTGCTCCAGCGAGATGCGCGCGTCTCCCTCCACCACGTCCACCCGGGCCTGTGTGTCGCTCAGGTAGTGGAAGAAGCCGTGCTCGCCCTTCGCGAGCGCGATGATGACCGGATTGATTTCGTAGAAGCGCAGCCGGTCCGCCGAGGACATCAATGCGGCGCTGGTGCCCACGCCCAACCCGAGCACGCCCACGCGCAATCCGGGGGAGAGGCCCTGGGCCTCGCGGCGCCGCCGCTGCTCGGCGATGGCCAGCCCCAGGCCCGTCTCGCGGGTGTAATAGGCGGTGGGCTCGCGGCGCTTGTCCTCCTGGATGAACTGCCAGCCGTGGGCGATGGCGCCGTGGCGCAGCGTGTAGCGGTGCACGTCTGGCTGGCCTTGGCCCTGCTCCAGCACTTGCACCACGCCGAAGAAGTTGCGCGTGGACAGGCTCATCCTGCGGTACTCGCCCATCCCGATGAGCGTCAGGTTGAGCGGCAACAGCACCAGCAGCGCGCCGCCCACCACGCGCCACGCTCGCGCGGGCCGAGACTCGGTGGCGGGCTGGCGCATCCTCCCGCCGAGCGCCACCGCGCAGCACGCCGCCAGCGACAGCGGGTACTCCCAGTAGGCGCGGAAGAACGCGGGGGCCCACAGGCTGACGAACAGGCTGCCCAGCACTCCGCCCAACGACACCCAGAGGTAGAAGGCGCCCAGGTGCCGAGGCGCGGGACGCAGCCGGTACAGCTCGCCGTGACACACCATGGCTCCGGCGAAGAGGGTGCCCGCGTAACACAGGATGCGTGGCAGCAGCCCGAAGCCCGGCCCCGAGGTCTGCGCCACCGCCATCATCGCCACGCCAATGATGAGCAGCACCGCGTAGACGCCTCGCGCGTAGAGGGCCTCGCGCGCGAAGGCCAGGATGAAGGTGAGCAGGTAGACCGCGAGCGGCAGCACCCACAGCACGGGCCCGGCCGCCACGTCCTGCGACAGTTGATTCGTGGTGGCCAGCAGCAGCACCGACGCGCAGGCGCTGAGCCCCAGCCACCCGAGCGTCCGAAGCAGTCCCGGGCGAGGCGCGTCCGACTCCGGCGTCGTCGCTGTGGTGGGCTCGCTGGGGGATTCGTGGCGCCGCGCCACGTCCAGCGCGCAGGCCGCGCACGCGAGGGTGAAGGCCACGAAGCCCGCGCTCCAGCCCCACGTCTGCGTGCCTCTCGCCACCCAGGGCTCGACGAGCAGCGGATAGCCGAGCAGCGCGAGCAACGAGCCCGCGTTGGACAGCGCATAGAGGCCGTAGGGAGAGCGCCCGGGATGGGCCCGCGCGAACCAGGACTGGAGCAGCGGACCGGTGGTGCTCAGCACGAAGAACGGGGGCCCGAGCGTGACGGCCAGCATCGCCACCAGGCGGAGCACGGGCACTCCGTCCGGCTGCGGCCGCCACTCCGGCCCCGGCGCCAGCGGTGAGCCGGTGATGAGCGCTCGGGCCACCAACCCCGCGACCGCCAACGCCAGCACGCCCAGGTGGAGCTTCGCCTGGGCGCGCGAGGGCAAGCGGGAGGAGACGGCGTGGGCGTAGGCGTAGCCCGCCAGCAGCGCCACCTGGAAGAAGAGCATGCAGGCCGTCCACACGCTCGAGGTGCCGCCGTACCAGGGGAGCGCATAGCGCCCCGCCAGCGGCTGCACACCAAAGAGGAGGAAGGCGCTGGCGAAGATGGCGAGGGCGTATCGGAGCATGGGGTGCCCCATGCTCTTCCCGCCCGGACGCCGTTGGTGTCAACCCCCCGACCGGACGAGGGGCAGGCGCCTCACGCCCAGGCGCGGGCGTTGGGGACCACCACGGCGATGCAGTCGCCGAGTCCCACCAGCGTCTGCCGGTGCAGTACGTCCGCCGGGACGACGTTCCCGTAGACGTCCGGCAGGTCGCGCGTGGCGCACGCCTCCGCGACGATGGTAACGCGGTAGCCCAGGTCGAACGCGGCGTGCGCCGTGGCGGCCACGCAGTTGTGCGTCATCGCCCCGACGAGGATGAGCTCCTTGCGGCCCGTGGCCTGGAGGCGCTCGTGGAGGTCCGTCTTCGCGAACGAGTCCGGCAGCGTCTTGATGATCGTGGTCTCACCCGGCAGCGCCGCGACCTCGGGCAGCTCCTTCGAGTGCGGGTGGTCCGGGTTGAAGATGGGCGCGCCGGGCTTCGAGTGGTGGACGATGTGGAACACCGGCACGCCGTGCTTCCGGGCCAGCGCGAGCACCGCCGCCGACTCCTTCGCCGCCGCGTCGATGCCGGGCAGCTTCAGGGCGCCCTCGCGGTACTCGCCCTGCAGGTCGATGATGACGAGCGCGGAGGACGCGAGCGAGGAGGGGAGGGTGGACAGTCCAGCCAGTTGGGTCAGGGTCGCAGGGGCGTTCATGACGGCTCCGTTGTGAGAGACGGGCACTTCTCTACGCAGTCGCCGCGCGTGCAGGAATGCCTATACTCGCACCGTCCCCGTGCAGAAATTCACAGGCCATGTCCGCGAAGCGTGAACCCGCCGAGGAGCTCGTCTGGGACGACCTCCGCATCTTCACCCAGATTGCCCTCCACGGCAGCCAGTCCGCCGCGGGACGCGCGCTCGGCCTGGACCACGCGACGGTGGGCCGGCGGGTGCGCCGGTTGGAGCGGGCCCTGGGGCGTGAACTCGTCGTGCCGCAGTCCTCTGGCTTCACGCTCACCCCGGATGGCGAGGCGGTGCTCGCGCGAGCCCGAGCGATGGAGGAGCAGGCGCTGTCCGTGAGTCGCTTCGCCGCGGGCGCGCCGTCGCTCTCGGGCACGGTGCGCTTGACGACCGTGGCGCTCTTCGCGGAGCGCTACCTGGCCCCCAAGCTCGCGAGCTTCCAGGCGGCGCACCCGGGCATCGAGCTGGAGGTCTTCGCCGACGACCGCAACCTCAGCCTGGCGCGGCGCGAGGCGGACATCGCGCTGCGGCTCGCGCGGCCTCAGCATGGCGAGTCACTGGTGGCGCGGCGGCTGGCCGTGATTGGTCATGGCCTCTACGCCTCCGAGGGCTACCTGGAGCAGTTCGGGGACGCGCCGCTGGATGCGCGCCGCTTCATCGGGCTCACGGCGACCCATCGCGGACTGCCCGAGGTCCAGTGGCTGGAGATGTTCTTGCGCCAGGGTGGGCGCATCGTCCACCGGGTGAATCAGCACGGGGGCTTGTTGGGCGCGGTGCGGGCCGGCATCGGGCTGGCGGTGGTGCCGCACTATCTGGCGCGCGCGTACCCGGAGCTGCGCTCCGTGCCCTTCTCCTCGGAAGGGCCGCTGGTGCGCGAGCTGTGGCTGCTGATGCATCAGGACATGCAGGCGGTGCCGCGCGTGCGCAGCCTGGTGGACCACCTGGTCCAGCACGCCACGCGCGACGCGGCGCTCCTCTTGGGCTGACTCCGCCGCGGGCCACCCGCATCCAGGCGGTCATGCGCTCCTCGGGGGGACCGGCTCCATGGGCGGGAAGACGCGCTGCTCGGGGGCGGAGGCGAAGCTCTGGAGCAGGAACTCGAACGTGCGGGCCCAGCCGCGCACGAGCGACGCGTCCAGGATGTCCCGGTCGTGGATGAGTTCGCCTCGCAGCGGTCCGTCGGGTTGCTCCTCCAAGGCCAGGGTGAGGTCGTGAAGCGTCGTGTCCGGCTCCAGGGGGAGCGGGGCGCCGCGCAGCGCGGCCAGTGTCGGCCGGGGTGTGGCGCCCTTGAAGACGAGCATCGCCTGGGGGGCGCGCAGGCCCAGGTCTTCGAGCGCGACGTCGGGATGGGCATACGCGTCCAGCGCCACGCGGCGCGCCTGCTCGAGCAGGTCCATGAAGCTGGGGTTGTTCTCGGGCCGCAGGCGCAGCGCCAGCGTGTTGACGAACGTGCCAATCAGCGGCGCGAAGTCCGGGTGCCCGCGGTGCGCCGCCGGCGTGCCGATGAGCAGGTCCCGCTGGCGACCCACGCGCGCCAGGAGCACGTAGTACGTGGTCAGCAGCACCATGAAGAGCGTGGCGCCGGCTCTGTGGCCCACCTCGCGCAGGCGTGCGACCAGCTCGGCCTCCACGAGGACCTCCACCGCGGAGGCCCGATAGGTGGGGTGCTCGGGGCGGGGCTGTGCGCCGGGGAGGGACAGGTCCTCAGGGGCGTGCTCAAGCTGCTGCCGCCAGTACGCGAGCTGACGGGAGAGTCCCTCGCCCTGGAGTTGCTGCCGCTGCCAGCGCGCGAAGTCGCCGTACTGGAGGCGCAGCGGACGCAGCGGCGAGGTGCGTCCCTCCACGAAGGCGGCGTAGAGGCTGGAGAGGTCGTGGATGAGCAGGCTTCGCGAGGTGCCGTCCACCACGGCGTGGTGCATCAGCATGAGCAGCACGTGGCTGCGCGCGGCCAGCCTCAACAGCACGGCGCGGAACAGCGTGCCGTGCTCCAGGTCGACGCGGCGGCGGCGCTCCGAGTGGAGGTGGCGCTGCAGGGCGAGCTGCTGGGACTCGCCCGTCAGGTGGCTCAGGTCCAGCAACGAGAGGCGGGACGGTCCTGGCGGCGCGATGCGCTGCACGCACGTGTCTCCGCGCGCGGCCAGGCTCGTCCGGAGGACTTCGTGGCGCTCCACGAGCGCGGCCACGGCTCGGGCGAGCACGTCGAGATCCAACGGGCCCTCCAACCGCATGGCGAAGGCCGCCATGTGCGCGGGCCCCCGCTGCGGCTCGCGTTGCTCCGCGCGCCACAGCCGCTCCTGTGCGAAGGACAGGGGAGGCGGTCCCTCACGCGGAGGCACCTCCAGATGCGGAACGTCCGCGCCCGCTGGGGACTCCGGGCGCTGGAGCAGCTCCAGCAGGCGGGGCTTGTGCGTCATCAGCGCGAGGCGGAGGGTGGGGTCGACAGCGCCTTCCTTCGCGCGCACGCGCAGGTGGCCGGCCTCCGCCCAGAGTTGGACGTGGTGCTCGGCGAGGCGAGAGAGAAGTTGGTCCAGGTTCATAGCGTCAACTCGGTGGTGCCTTCGGCGGATGTCGCCGGGACGGGCTCCGTGGGGGCGAGCTGGTGGAGGGTGAGCCGCTGGTGAGCGAGTCCGGCCAGCTCGCGCAGGCTCGCTCCGCCGATGAACTTCTCGAGGGGCACATCCGCCCCCAGCTCATGAAGCACGTGGTTCTTCAGTTCGATGGCCATCAGCGAATCCAGGCCCAGCTCGCTGAGTGGCCGGTCCGGTGCGAGTCGCGCCGGGTTCTTCACGCGCAGCACCTTGGACAGTCGCTGGCGCAGGTATTCGACGAGCAGATGCTGGGCCTCGACCCCGGGCGCGCGTGCGAGCTGCTCCAGGAGCGCCGCGTCGCGAGAGGCGGTGCGCGGCGTGCTCGCGCGCTCAGGCGCCACCAGCGCGGACAGGAGGAGCGGGATCGCGCCCTTCACCTCGAAGCCGCCGCGCGCGATGGGCATGACGGCGACCTGGATGGCGGCGCTCGCGGCGAGCAGCGAGGACAGCACCTCCAGGCCCTGCGCGGGGCGGATGGGGTTCATCCACCGCTCGGCCAGTCGTTCTTGCACGCGTGTGCCCGCCGCTGCGCCCACTTGGGACCAGGCGCCCCAGTTGATGGTGAGGGCCGGCAGGCCGCGCGCGCGCCGGTAGTGGGCCAGCGCGTCCTGGAAGGTGTTGGCCGCCGAGTGGTTGGCCTGGCCGCTGTTGCCCAGGAGCGAGGCGATGGACGAGTAGAGGACGAAGAAGTCCAGCGGATGCGCCAGCGTCAACCGGTGCAGGTTCCACGAGCCGAGCACCTTCGCGGCGAAGACCTTCTGGAACCGGGCATGGGTCTGCTGCGCGAGGATTCCGTCATCGAGCGCCCCCGCCGAGTGGATGACGCCGCGCAGGGGTGGCATGCCGTCCAGCCCGGTGGCGAGGGCTCGGGCGAGCGTGTCCTCGTGCGACACATCCGCGCGCGCCACCACCACGCGCACGCGCGCGGCCTCCAGCTCGCGGAGCTGCTCCGTCGCGTCAGGAGTGGGCGCACCCCGGCCGAGCAGCAGGAGGTTCCGCGCGCCGCGCTCCACGAGCAGCCGCGCCGTGAGCAGGCCCAGGCCATTGAGGCCACCCGTGACGAGGTAGGTGGCGTCCTCGCGGCACTGGAAGGGCGGGGACGACTCCAGCCGCGCATGGCGCACCACGCGCGGCACGCGGCGCACGCCGTCGCGGAACGCGACCTGTTCGTCCGAGCGCTCCGACAACAGCTCGGTGACGAGCCCCTCCAACTCGTCACGCGCCGGATCCAAGTCGATGACCGTTCCCCCGAGCTGGGGATGCTCCATGGCGATGCCGCGCCCCAGCCCGTGCAGCGGAGACTGCGCGACGCCAGGGGCACCGTCCCCCGTCACCGCCAGCGCGCCTCGCGTGACGAAGCTGAGCGCGGGGGTGAGGTTCGCGGTCAGCAGCGCCTGGAGCAGCTCCAACGCTCCGCCGCAGCCGTTGCGGTACGCGGACTCGAGGTCCAGGCCCGCCGCGTCTCCCGGCGCGGGCGAGTCGAGGCTGGTGAGGTGCACGACGTGCGTGGGTGAGCGCGCGTCCGCGAGCAGCCGCGCGTAGTCCGCCGCCGTGAGGCCCGCGCCCGGCACGCGGGTGCAGCGCTCGCCGAGCGTCTCCAGTCGCTCCGCCAGCGCGGCGCCCGTACCGCGCCGGTCCGCCACGATGAGCCAATGGCGGCCTGGGTCGCGGGGCGGGGCCTCGGGCGCGCGCGCGAGGAGGACGGCTGCCTGGAGGCTGGCCTCGTGCTCCTCCTTCGCGAGCGCCACGCATTCCGTGAAGCCCGCTTCGCCCAAGAGCGACTTCCAGCGCGCGCTGGAGATGAGCGGGTGGCTGGGGCGCACGTCCGTGTCGGTGAAGCGCCACCAGCCCGAGGTGAGTCCGAAGGTGAGGTCCACCCAGCGGCGCGTCTGTGTGGCCTCCACGAGCAAGAACAGTCCGGAGGGCGCGAGCAGTCGGCGCGCGTGGCGGAGCGTGTCGCGCAGGCTGGCGGTGGCGTGCAGGACGTTGGCCGCGACGATGACGTCGAAGCCACCTGGCTCGAAGCCCTGGGGCACCGGGTCCTTCTCGATGTCGAGCGCGCGATACGTCACGAAGCCGTGCGCCTGGAACTCGCGCGCGGCGCGCTGGAGGAAGTGGGGCGAGATGTCCGTGAAGACGTACTCGGTCCGCTCGGGGGGCAGCTCGCGCAGGAGCAGCGCGGTGGTTCCGCCCGTGCCCGCGCCAATCTCCAGCACGCGCAGGGTCCGTTCGGCGGGGAGGCGGAACACGGCGTGTGCCAGCGCCGCGCGGGCCTGGGCGTTCAGCTCCTGAGGCCCGGGCGAGTCGCGGTAGAGCCGCGCCGCCACGTCCGTCTCGCCGCGAGGAAAGAGCAGCTCCAGGGAGTCTCTTCGGCCGCGCAGCGCGTCCGCCAGCCCCTCGCCGCAGCGCCCGAGCAACGCGTGCTCCGTGTCATGTGTTGGATGGCGCTCGCCCAACTGTCTCCAGCGCTCCAGCAGTTCAGGTCGCTCGGGCGTCCGGGCCACGGCGAACGCATTGCCTTCGGCGCGCAGGAGGCCGTCCTCGACGAGCATCGCCAGCAGTCGGTGCCACAGCCGCTGGTGTGCGGGGACGACGCCCAGCTCGGCGGCGAGCGCCTCCGCGGTGAAGGCGGGGCGCGGCTCGAAGCCGAAGCCCAGCCTTCCGAGCGCCTGGATGACGTAGGGAACGCACAGCGCTTCGAGTTCCTCCAGGAACTGGCCATACGCCGCGAGGTCCTCGCGAAGCGACAGGCCGTGGAGCTGGGGCAGGACCGCATCGCGCAGCGCCTCGGGTGAGGGCAGCCACGTGGGCGCGACGCGCGGTCCCCGCGGTGGAGCGGGACGCCACTCCAGCGCATAGAGCCAATCGTCCAGGCGCGTGTCGTCCGGGTTGCGCAGCGCTTCCAGACGGACCTGGCGGAAGCGCAGCCGCTCCGCCTCCGCGAGCAGGCGCCCCTCCCGACTGAACAGCCGCAGCGATGCCACCGCGTCCAGGCCCTCCTGGCGGCGCTTAAGGCTTGCCCACACGTCACGTTCCAGCGGCGCGTGCACGCGGAGCCCTTCGAGGCTCGCGGGCAGGTAGGGCACGTCCTTGCGTCGGGGGAAGGTGGCGCCCAGGGCCTGGCAGCACGCGTCGAGCAGCACGGGGTGCAGGGCGTACGGTTCCAGCGCGAGTTCGTCCGGCAGGGTGATGCGCGCGAGTGCCTCGCCTTCGCATCCAGACAGGGTTCGAAGTGCTTGGAAGGAGGGGCCGTAGGCGAGTCCGCCTTCCGCCAGATGCGCGTAGTAGTCGGATGGGGCGATGACGCGCGTGAGTCGTTGGCGGAGCGCGTCCAGGGCCTCTCCCGGCACGGACGTGACGGCGTTGGAATCGAGGCGGCCCGTGGCCACACGCTCCCAGGAGACGGTGCCCTCGGGTTGCTCACGGCGCAGGAAGATGCGCAGGGCGTGGACCCCAGGTGACTGCTCGACCCACGTGGTTTGAACGACCGCGACGCCCTGCTCCGGGAGGACGACGGGCCGCTCGAAGTCGAGCTGGCGCAGGGAAATGGGAGCGTCGTCCGCGGGCCTGGCGAAGCGCGCCGCCGCCAAGGCCAGCTCGACCAGCGCCGCGGCCGGTAGGAGCACCGCGCCGGACACGCGGTGATGCTCCAGGAAGGCGGGGGCCTTGGCGCTCAGCGCGGACTCGAAGCGTGCTTCACGCGCATCGGCCAGCTCGACACGTCGGCCCAGCAGCGGGTGCAGACCGCTGGGCGTGGGCGGTGGGGCCTCGGTGGGCGCTGGGGGCGTGGCTTCGATCCAGTAGCGCTCGCGCTCGAACGGCGTGGTGGGCAGGCGCACGCGGCGATGCGAGGCCCGTCCCTCCACCTCGACCCAGTCCACGGGAACGCCGCGCGTGTAGAGGGTGGCGAGGCTCTCCACCATGCGGCGACGTTCGCCCAGCCCCGAGCCCAGGCTGGGGAGCCACTCGCGCGCCTCGCCGTCGTCCGGGACGCAGCGCTGTGCGAGGCCGAGCAGCACATTGGATGGTCCCACCTCCACGAAGTCACGCACGCCCAGCCCGTGGAGTGTCTCCACCGCGCGCGCGAAGTGGATGGGCTGGAGCAGGTGCCGGCACCAGTACGACGGCTCGGACAGCTCGCCATCCGCCATGAGCCCGGTCAGGTCCGAGAGGATGCGCACGCGGGACGGCGCGAAGCGCATGCGCGTGACCTGGGCTCGGAAGGGCTCCACCACGGGGTACAGCAGGGGCGAGTGGAACGCGTTCGTCACTGGGAGCCGCCGGGCCATCACTCCCTCGCGGGCGAGCAGCTCCTCCACGCAGCCGACGGCGTCGCGCGCGCCCGAGATGACCGTGCTCTGCGGACCGTTGATGGCGGCGATGGAGAGCCGGTCGCGATACGGCTCCAAGGCCGCGGCGACGCGCGAGGCCGGAGCCCGCAGCGCGCTCATGGCTCCGTCCGAGGACAGCTCCTGCATCAACCGGCCGCGCATGGCGACGAGCGGCAGGACGTCCTCCACGCGGAAGATGCCGGCGACACACGCGGCGGCGTACTGGCCCAGGCTGTGCCCCACGACGACCGAGGGACGCACCCCCCAGGCCTTCCACAGCTCCGCGAGTGACACCTCCAGCGCGACGAGGGCTGGCTGGGCGAACCGGGCCTCATCCAGCGGCGAGGCCGCGGCGTCCGCCGCGAACAAGACCTCCAGCAGCGGGCGCGGCAGGTGCGGCGCGAGGATGGCGGCGCAGCGGTCCAGCGCGGTGCGGAACGCGGGCTCGCGCTCATACAGCTCCCGTCCCAGCCCCGCGTGCCGAGTCCCCTGTCCGCTGAAGAGGAACGCCACATGCGGCGCGCGGGCGCTGGGCTCGCCGGACGCGATGAGGCCCGGGGCGGGCGCTCCCACGGCGAAGGCCCGCAGTTGTGAGCGCAGCTCCTCTCCCGAGGCGCAGACCGCGGCCAGCCGGTACGGCATGGGCGAGCGCCCGGTGCTGGCGGAGTAGCAGACGTCCGACGTGTCCACCTCCGGGTGGCGCGTCAGGTGCGCGCCATAGCTCGCCGCCAGGGTGGTGAGCGCGGTGGGCGTCTTCGCCGACAGCACGAGCACCTGCTCGCGCCGGCCCTCCGTCACCGAGGGCGGGCGCACGACAGGGGGCGCGGACTCCAGCACCACGTGGGCGTTGGTGCCGCTGTAGCCGAACGCGCTCACGCCCGCGAACCTCCGCGTGCCGCCGGGCCACGGGCGCTGCGCGGTGACGACCGAGACGGGCAGCTCGCTCCAGCGAATCTCCGGGTTCGGGCGCTCGAAGTGCAGGTTGCGGGGAAGCTCTCCGTGGCGCAGGGCCAGCGCGGCCTTCATGAGCCCCGCCATGCCCGCGGCGATCTCCGTGTGCCCGATGTTCGTCTTCACCGAGCCGATGAGCAGCGGGGACTCGCGGTGCCGCGCGTCGCTGAACACCCGGCCGAGCGCCTCGACCTCGATGGGGTCACCCAGCGCCGTGCCCGTGCCGTGCGCCTCCACGTAGTCGACCTGCGACGCCGAGACGCCACCATTGCGGAGCGCGGCGCGGATGACCTTCTCTTGCGCGGCGCCGTTGGGCACCAGGAGCCCGCCGCTGTGACCGTCGTGATTCACCGCCGAGCCGCGCAGGATGGCGATGACGTCATCTCCGTCCGCGAGCGCGTCCGACAGGCGCTTGAGCACCACCACGCCGCAGCCCTCACCGCGCACGAAGCCATCCGCCCGCGCGTCGAAGGTCTTGCAGTGGCCCTCCGCGGAGAGCATCCGCATCTGGCACTCCACGATGGTGCTCATGGGAGACAGGATGAGGTTGATGCCCGCGGCCAGGGCCACGTCGCACTCACCGCCGCGCAGGCTCTGACACGCCAGATGGACCGCCACGAGTGACGAGGAGCACGCGGTGTCCACCACCAGCGTGGGGCCCTCCAGCGCGAGCAGGTGCGCGATGCGACCCGCCGCCACGCTCAGGCCCGTGCCCGAGCCGACGTGCGTGTCCATCGCCGCCGAGGTGTGGACCAGGTACGTGTAG
Source organism: Myxococcaceae bacterium JPH2 (assembly GCA_016458225.1). NCBI lineage: Bacteria > Pseudomonadati > Myxococcota > Myxococcia > Myxococcales > Myxococcaceae > Myxococcaceae bacterium JPH2. Next base: position 77,361 of record JAEMGR010000021.1, read on the forward strand.
TCGCGGTGCATGATGCCCACGAACACGCCCGTGGCCGTGCCGCGCAGGCGCGAGGGCGCGAGGCCCGCGTGCTCCAGCGCCTCCCAGCTCACCTCCAGCAGGATGCGCTGCTGCGGATCCATCACCACCGCCTCGCGCGGGGAGATGCCGAAGAAGAGCGGGTCGAAGCGGTCCACTCCGCTCACGAACGCGCCGTGGCGCGTGTACATCTTCCCGGGCGTGCCTGGGACGGGCGAGTAGTACACGTCCAGGCTCCAGCGCTCCGAGGGCACCTCGGTGACGGCGTCTCGGCCCGAGCGCAGCAGCTCCCAGTAGGCGTCCGGGCTGTCCACGCCTCCGGGGAAGCGGCAGCCCATGCCGACGAGCGCGATGGGCTCGGCCGTGAGCAGCCCCATCCGATTGCGCACCTGCTTCGCCGCGTAGGCGAGCTGGGTGGCGCTCATCTCGGAGAAGTCGTTCGTGCTCACCGGACACCTCGGGAGCCGCCGGCCTCGGGTGCGCGGCCGGTGGTGAGCGCGTCCGTCACATCGGCCTCGGACATCTGCCTGACCTCCATCAAGAACGAGTCCAGCTCGGCATCGGGAGCGAGCACCTCGCGCGGCGGAGCGGGTGCTTCGACAGGGGCCAGCTCGCGCGCGAGGTGGTCCGCGAGGGCCTCGATGCTCGGGTGGTCGAAGACGACGCTCGCGGGGAACGAGCGGCCCAGTGAGGTCTGGAGCGCGTTGCGCAGCTCGGTGGCCATGAGCGAGTCCATCCCGGCCTCGAACAATCCCTGCTCAGGGGCCAGGGGCTTGCTGGGGTCCAGTCCCAGCACCCGCGTGACGAGCGTGCCGAGGTGCTCGTGCAGCAGCCGTGGTTGATCCGCCACGGGCGCGGCGGCGTAGCGGCGTCGGAAGTCGCCGCCACCGGGTGTGCTCCGCGTCGCTTCGCCAACGACCTCGGAGAAGAACGGCGTGGCCGTCAGGCGCCCCAGCGCGGGCCAGTTCACGGCCACGACGCCCACTTGGGGACGCAGCTGTCCCAGGAGTTGCTCGAACGCGGCGAGCCCCTGCTCGGGCGACAGCGGCGTGACGCCCAGGCGGCGCGCGCGGTCCAGGCCGTGCCCGGTGGTGGCCATGCCCACCTCGGACCAGGGCCCCCAGTTGATGGCGAGCGCTGGCAGGCCGAGCGCATGGCGATGATGCGCCAGCGCGTCGAGGAAGGCGTTGGCGGCCACATAGCCGGACTGGCCCGCGTGCCCGAGCAGGGAGGCCACCGAGGAGAACAGGACGAAGAAGTCCAGCGGCTGGGCCAGGGTGAGCCGGTGCAGGTGCCAGGCGCCCAGGGCCTTGGGGCCCAGGACCCGGCCGAAGCGCTCCAGGTCCTGCTGGAGCAGCATGCCGTCCTCCAACACCGCCGCGGCGTGGATGACTCCGCGCAGGGGCGGCATGGTGCGAGCCAGGCTCGCCAGCGCCGCTGCCGCATCGGACTCCACGCAGAGGTCCACCTGGAGCGTGACGACATGCGCGCCCATGGCCTCCAGCTCGCGCAGCGCCACGCCAGCTTCCACGGTGGGTGGCCGTCGGCCCAGCAGCGCAATGTGCCGCGCGCCGCGCTCCACCAGCCGTCGCGCCACCTTCAATCCCAGACCACCGAGTCCACCGGTGACGAGGTACGTGGCCTCGGCCGGGAGGTTCATCCTCGGCATGCCTTGAGATGCCTCGGGCGCGCGCGACAGTCGAGGCACGAGCCGTTGTCCACCGCGCAGGCAGACCTCGTCCTCGTCACCGCGCTGCCGCAACTCCGCGACGAGCTGCGTGGCCGCGTCCGCGCCGGGCGTGGAGTCGAGGTCCACGCGCAAGCACCGCAGCTCTGGGTGCTCCTGGGCGATGGCCTTGCCCAGCCCCGCCAGGCACGCCAGCTCGGGTCGCGTGGCTCCGTGAGGCGCTTGCGCGCCGCGCGTGACGAGCACGCATCGAGGTGGGGTGCCCGTCTCGGAGGCGGCCTGCACCAGATGGAGCGCGCCGCCGAGCAGGGTGCGCCACGCGGACATCAGCGCGTCCGGGCCCACTTCCCGGGTCGCCGGGACGTCCAGCGCCGTCAGGTGCAGGAACCCCGTGATGGGCCCTGCCTCGCTCAACATGCGCCGCGCGCTCGCGAGCGAATCCAGCTCCAGCTTGAGCGTGTCCGGCCCGGAGGGATGGGGGACTGCGTGGAGGCAGGTGGCGCCCGTGGCTCGAAGCGCGTCGCACACCGGTCGGCCCAGGTCATCCGCGTCGCCGAGCACGAGCCAGCGCTCCGGACTCGTGGGGGCCTCCGCGGTGCTGGAGGGCAAGGGCATGGGCCTCCACGCCGTCTCGTAGAACCAGCTCCGGGGCACTCGGTCCGAGCTGCCCAGCAGCGCCTCGCGCGGCGCCTGTTGGAACTCCAGGCGCTCCAGCTCGGCCAGCACGCGCCCATCGGGTGACAGCAGCGTGAAGTGCGCGGTGTGGACTCGCTCGCTCAGCGTGGGCCCGCCGTCGAGCCGCGCATGGACGAGCACCTCGGTGCCCAAACGCTCGTGCACGCGCAGCCGCCCGAGTCCCACGGGCAGGTAGAGGCTGCCGGCGGGTTGCTCGGGGAAGATGGCGCCGAGCACCTGGAAGCAGGCGTCGAGCAGCACGGGGTGCAGCACGTACGCGGACGCGTCCGCGCTCAGCGACTCGGGGAGGGCGAGGTGCCCGAAGGATTCCTGATGTCCGCGCCCGAAGCGCGTGACGGCTCGGCAGGTGGCGCCGTACTCGATGCCCTGCTCGGCGATGCGCCGGTAGAAGTCCGCGACGGACACGCCCTCGGCACAGCGCCTCGCGAGGGTCAGCGGATCCTCATGGCGCGAGGCCACCCCAGCGCTCGCCGCGATGAGCCGCCCCGAGGCGTGCAGCGTGAATCCGCCTGGGGAGAGGCTGTGCACCTCGAACGATGCGGGCCGCGGGCCTTCCGCGGGCGTGACGAGCGTCTGCACCGTGCGTGGCTCGCGGTCCTCATCGAGTCGCAGCGGCGTGTGGAAGCGGACGTCCTCCAGGCACAGCACTCCCTCGCCCAGCACCTCACGACCAGCCGCCACGCCCATCTCGAGGTACGTGGCGCCCGGGACGATGAGGGCGTCATGCACGCGGTGCGCGGCGAGGTACGTGAAGGCCTCGGTGCTCAGTGCGCCCTCGAACTGGTGCACCCTCGCGGCGGAGACGAGCCGTCGGCCGAGCAGCGGATGCCGCGCTGGCGTGCCCTCGCCCAGCGCGGGTCGCAGGCGCATCCAGTGACGCTTGCGCTGGAACGGGTAGTTCGGCAGGGGCACGCGCGAGTGCCGCCCCCCAGCGTTCAGCCGCGCCAGGTCCACGGGCGCGCCGTGCACCCACAGCTCCGCGAGGCTCGCGCGCGTCTGCTCCAGGTCCGAGCGCCCCGGACGCAGGCTCGGCAGCCACTGCGCGCGCTCGTCGCTCACACAGGACCTCCCCAGGCCGAGCAGGACGGGAGCGGGGCCCAGCTCCAGGAGGACGTCCACGCCCTTGGCGAAAACAGCCCGCATCCCCGCGGCGAAGCGCACCGTCTCCCGAGCATGACGGCGCCAGTAGCTGGCGGCGCTCAGCTCCTCGCGCGCCAGCATCCCGGTGACGGTCGAGATGAACGGCAGCTCGGGGACGCGAGGGCGGAGCGCGGCCACCTCGCGCTCGAGGTCGTCCAGCACGGGCTCCATCAGCGGCGAGTGGAACGCGTGCGACACCTTCAGCGGTCGGCACTCGATGCCCTCGCGTTGGAACGCGTCCGCCAGGGCGCGCAGCCGCTCACTGTCGCCCGCGAGCACTCCGTCGGTGGGGCCATTCACGGCCGCGATGGAGACCTCGCGCGAGAATGGGGCCACGGCGCGCACCAACTGCTCCTCGCTGGCGTGCACCGCGAGCATGCCCCCGCGCTGAGGCAGGGCTTGCATGAGGCGGCCTCGGATGGCCGCGAACCTCAGCGTGTCCTCCAGGGACAAGACGCCGGCCACGTGCGCGGCGGCCAGCTCGCCCACGCTGTGACCCAGCACCATCGCGGGCTCCACACCCCAGTGTCGCCACAGCTCCGCCAAGGCGATACCCACCGCGACGAGCGCGGGCTGGGTATAGGCCGTCTCGTCGAGCCGCCCCGCGTGCGCGTCCTCGGCATGGAGCACGGACAGCAAGGAGTGCTCCAGGTGCGAGCGAAGGAGCGTGTCGCAGCGGTCGAGCACCTCGCGGAAGCGCGGCTCATGGGCGTACAGCTCGCGCGCCATGCCGGCGTACTGCGAGCCCTGCCCCGTGAAGAGGAAGGCCACGCGAGGCCGCCGTCCCGCCATCACCTGCCCGGACACCATGCCCGCCGCGGGCTGTCCCGCCGCGAATGCCAGCAGCCGCGCCGACACGGACTCAGGAGACGCCGCCGTGAGCGCGAGTCGATGGGAGAGCTGTGCCCGCCCCGTGGCCGCGCTGAAGCAGACATCCGCGAGCGAGACGTCCTGGCCCGCGCCGGTCAGCCACGCGGCGTGGCGTCGAGCCAGCTCCCGCAGCGCCTCGTCGCCGCGCGCCGAGAGCGTCAGCAGCGCGGGGCCGGAAGCCACCGCGCGAGCGCAGGAGTCCTGGGTTGGCGCGGGCGCCTCTTCGAGGATGAGGTGCGCGTTGACGCCCGAGAGCCCGAAGCTGCTGACCCCCGCGAGACGGCGGCGCGTACCCCGAGGCCAAGGCGTGCGGCGTGTCACCACCGCGACGCGGGTCGAGTCCCACGCGATGCGAGGGTTGGGCGTGCGCAGGTGCAGGTGCGCGGGGAGTTCCTCGTGCTGGAGCGCCAGCACCAGCTTCATGACCCCCGCGACGCCGGCAGCGGCCTCCAGGTGCCCGATGTTCGTCTTCACCGAGCCGATGAGCAGCGGCGCGTGCGCGGGCCGGTCGCCGCCGAACACCGCGTCGATGGCCCGCACCTCGATGGGGTCTCCCAGCGGCGTGCCGGTGCCGTGCGCCTCCAGGTAGTCCAGGTCCCGAGGTGACAGCCGGGCGGAAGCCAACGCCTGACGCAGCAGCTTCTCTTGCGCGGGACCGTTGGGGACGGTGATGCCGCCGCTCTGCCCGTCATGGTTGACCGCCGAGCCGCGCACGAGGGCCAGCACCGGGTCTCCCGCGCGCAGTGCATCCGACAGGCGCTTGAGCACGAGCATCCCGCAGCCTTCGCCTCGCCCGAACCCATCCGCCGCCGCGTCGAACGTCTTCGAGCGTCCGTCTGGCGCGGTGGCGCGCATCTTCGACAGGACGATGCTCGTATCCGGGAAGACCATCAGGCTGACGCCGCCTGAAAGGGCCAGGTCGCACTCGCGCGCGCGCAGGGCCTGACACGCCAGATGCGTGGTGGCGAGCGAGGATGAGCACGCGGTGGCGACCACCATGCTCGGCCCCTGGAGTCCGAGGACATAGGACAGGCGCCCCGCCGCGAAGCTCATGTCGTTGCCGGTGCCCATGTACGGCAGGTCCGCGGGCTCGACGCGCTGGAAGGGGATGCGGCCGTAGTCGCCGGTGATGACGCCCACGTACACGCCCGTGGCGCTGCCCCCCAGCCGGTCCGCCGCGACGCCCGCGTTCTCCAGCGCCTCCCAGGTCGTCTCCAGCAGGAGCCGCTGCTGCGGATCCAACATGGCCGCCTCGCGCGGGGACATGTTGAAGAAGGGCGCGTCGAACTGGTCGATGCGCTGCTCCACGAAGCAGCCCTGCCGCGTGGTCATCTTCCAGAACGCGTCCGGGTTCTCGTCGTAGTAGGCGTCCGCGTCCCAGCGCTCCGGAGGCACCTGGCGCGTGGCGCACTGGCCCTCGCGCAGCACGCGCCAGTAGCGGGTGGGGCAGTGCGCGCCCCCGGGATAACGGCACGCCATGCCGATGATGGCGATGGGCTCTTCCTGAGCGGCCTGGAGCGCATCCAGTCGCGCGCGCAGGTCTCGCACGGCGATGGCCGCCTGCTGGAGCGGAGTGGGAGCTTCTCGTGGGGGCGTGGGAAGCGTCATGGCGTGCCTCAGCGGGGAACGAGCTGGAACTCCCGGGTGATGAGCGCCTCCAACTCCGGGTCCGACATGTCCCGCACGTCCGGCTCGTCCAAATCGACGGGCACGGCGGGCAGCGCGGCGACGGGCTCGGGGGGAGGCAGCACGCCCAGCACCTCGCGTCCCAGGTGCTCCACCAGCGCTTCGATGCGCGGGAAGTCGAAGAGCAGGGTGGAGCGCAGCGGGCGCTGGAGGCTCACCGCCAGGCGGTTCTTCAGCTCCACCGCCATGAGCGAGTCCATGCCCAGGTCGAACAGCCGCTGCTGCGCGCCGACGTCCTCCAGGCTGCTCATGCCCAGGACCCGCGCGAGCTGGGTGCGCACGTGCTCTTCCATCAGGGCCCATCGCTCGCGTGGAGCCGCTGACTCCATGCGCGCGAGGAAGACGGAGGGCTCGGTCGTCGTGGCCCGCGTCTCCGCGAGCAGGAGCGCGAGTGAGGGGCTCGCTCCGACCTTGCTCGCGAACTCGGCCCACGTGATGGGCATGACGCCGACGTGGGTCGTCCCCGCCGCGAGCGCGCGCTCCAGGACGTCGAGTCCTTGCTCGGCACCCAGCGTGCCCATGCCCAGCGCGCGCAGCCGCTCGGAGGCCTGGGCCCGGTCGGCCGCGCCCACGCGCTCCCAGGCACCCCACGCGATGCAGGTGCAGGGAAGCCCGAGCGCGCGGCGATGGTGCGCCAACGCATCGAGGAACGCGTTGGCGGCGGTGTGGTTCGCCTGGCCCCACGCGCCCAGCATCGACACCGCCGAGCCGTAGAGGACGAACAGGTCCAACGGCAGTGCTCGCGTGAGCCGATGGAGGTTCCAGGCCCCGTCCACCTTGGGCGCCAGCACCGCGCGGAAGCGCTCCCAGCTCATGCCCGCGAGCACGCCGTCGTCGAGCACTCCCACGGACTGGAAGACGCCCCGGAGCGGGGGATGGCGACGGGCCAGTTCATCCAGCACCGCGGCGAGGTCGGCCTCGCGGGAGATGTCACAGGCGCGGGTGAGCACCGTGACGCCCCGGCGTGCGAAGTCCTCCAATGCCTCGCGTGCCTCGGGACCCGGAGGATGCCGAGAGAGCAGGGCGAGGTAGCGGGCGCCTCGCTCCACGAGCCAGCGCGCGGTGAGCAGGCCCAGGCCTCCGAAGCCTCCTGCCACCAGGTAGGTTGCATCCGCGCGCAGGCGCACGGGCTGTCCCGACGCGAGGCGACCCGCGCGCACGAGTCGAGCCACGTGCCGCTCGCGTCCGCGCAGCGCGACCTCCTGCTCGTCGTCGGCCTCGAGCAGCTCCTCCACGAGGGCCTCGACCTCCAGGTCGTCGCGGGGATGCCCCAGGTCGATGGCGCGGCAGCGGAACTCGGGGTGCTCCCGAGCAATCACCTTGGCCATGCCCCAGAGCGGAGCCTGGGCCACACCCGGCAGGACGCCTTCGAGGGGCTGCGCGCCCCGCGTCACCAGCGTGAGGGTGGGGATGGCTCGGCGCTCGCGGTGGATGAGTGCCTGGAGGAGCCGCAGCACACTCCCGCAACCGCGCGCCTGGGCCGCGTGGAGTTCCTCCGGCGTGAGGTCTGGTGACGTTCCGCTGTCGAGCGACTCCAGGTGGATGATGCCGCGTGGGTTCGGTATCGACGCGAGCAGGCGCGAGGGCTCGGAGTCGCTTCCGGCGGCTCCACGACACGCGAGGGTGCAGGTTCCGCCCTCTGCCTGGAGTCGCTCGCGGAGTGCCGCGCCCACGCCGCCCGCATCGCCCAGGATGAGCCAGTGCCCAGCGGCGCGACCCTCGCGCGGAGTCCTCGGAGCCCGAGCCATCAGCACGGCCTGCTGCCCCAACACCGGTGCGAGCCGGCCCCGAGGCGAGACGATGTCGGCCTCCTCGAAGCCCACCTCGAGGAGCGCCTCGCGCCAGCGGTCCGCGGGGAGGAGCGGGTAGTCCGCGCGGAGCCCTCCATCCTCGAAGCGCCACCAGCCTTCGGTCAGGCCGAAGGTGAGGTCCACCCAGCGCAGGGCGGCCGTTCCCTCCAGCAGGATGAGCGCGCCGCCAGGCGCCAGCAGCGTGCGCAGGTGGCCGAGGGTCTGCCGCGCGTCGCGCGTCGCGTGAACGACGTTCGAGGCGAGCACGAGGTCATAGCGCTCCTGGCCGGTGGGCTCGCGCTCGATGTCGAGCACGTCGTAGCGAAGGAACGGAAACGCGGCGAAGCGCTCGGCGGCGCGGTCGACGAAGAATCGCGAGACGTCGGTGAAGGTGTACTCGGTGCGCTCGGGCGCGAGCCTGGGGAGGATGAACGCGGTGGTCTCGCCCGTTCCTCCGCCGACCTCCAGGATGCGCACCACGCGACCGGGACGCGCCGCCGCGAGCGCCTGCTCCACCGTGCGCGCGGCCACGGTGTTCATCAGTCGGATGACGGGCGTGCCTCGGTACAGCTCGGCCACTTCCGTCAGGCTCGCGCCGGGAAACAGCAGATCCAGCGGGTCTCGCTCGCCCCGCAGGACGGCGGACAACTCGCTCCCGCAGCGGACCAGCATGGCGAACTGCGCGAGCGCGGAGGCCGAATCCGTGGGCCTGGGCGGAGTGGGGTGCCAGGAGGTATCCGGCAGGGCTCGCCGCACACTCCAGCCTGTTCCGGTGCGTTCCAGGACTCCTTCCTCGCCAAGGATGTGGAGCAGTCGCCCCAGCAGTCGGCGCTGCGAGGGGACGACCTGGAGCCGCGTGGCGAGCTCGCTCGCGCTGACGTGTTGCCCGGGGCGGAAGTCCGCGCCCATGCGATGGAATGCCGCGTGGATGAAGCCCAGGCTCATCGTCTCCAGTCGCGTCAGCACCTCCTCGTAGGCCAGGGCCTCGGAGGGAGAGACGAGCGCGGGGAGGCGAGGCTCCAGCGCCGAGGCGAGGTCCGCGGGACGGGGGATGAAGTCCGCGCTTCGCTCGCCTCGGGGCGCGGGCTTCCACTCCACCGCGTAGAGCCAGTCCGAGGGGGCGAGCCCGCCCAGCATGGCCTCGCGGCGCGCGCGGCGCAGCTCCAGCCCCTCGAGGGTGACGAGCACGCGACCATCTCCGGCGACCAGTCGTGCATCGACGCGCAGCCGACCCTCGTCGGAGACAGGCCTCGGATGCGCCTCGCAGTAGGCCTCCGCGTGGGGCGGCTCGTGCACCGTCAGACGCCGCACGCTCACCGGCAGGAAGGCCTCACCTTCCACGGCCGCGCCGAAGCCCACGCTCAGGGCCTGAAGGCAGACATCGAGCAAGGCGGGGTGCAGGACGTAGCGCTCGGTGAATGGCGGGAGGGCCCCATGCGCCGCGCCTCCGCGAGGGGTGCGCCAGAGGGCTTGGAGGGAGCGGAAGAGTGGGCCCAGCTCCAGGCCGTGCGCCCGCATGCGCTGGTGATGCTCCTCGACGCTGAGTCGTGCCTCGCCCGAGGTGCCCGGTCTCGCGCGGCGTTCGGGGCGGGGCTCGTCTTCCCGGCGCACCGCGCAGCTCATGTGCAGACGCCAGGCGGGTGTCTCACGGTCTCCCTCCAACTGGCTGAAGACGCGGACCGCGCGCTGGTCGTCCTCCACGGGATCCACCACGGTGTGGACGCGGAGGGTGCCCTCGTCAGGGAGGAGCAGCGGATGGCTGAACTCCAGCCCTTCCACGCGCAGGGCCTCGGTGCTGAAGGCTTTCGCCCCGGCGGCCAGTGCCAGTTCGATGAATGCGGTGGCGGGGAACACGGCGCGACCGAAGACGCGGTGTTGCCCGAGCAGTGGCGGCGAGGCCGTGCCCAGGTGCGCCTCGAAGTGCAGCTCGTCGCGCCCGTGCACGGGCGAATCCAGGCGACGACCGAGCAGCGGGTGTTCGGATGAAGCCTCCGGGACAGCGCTGCTCGTGGAGAACGCGAAGTCCGTCCGCGCGGTGGGGAGCCAGTGACGGCGTCGCTCGAAGGGATAGGTGGGAAGCGCGACGCGGCGCCCTGGGGCACCCGCCTCCAGTCCAGCCCAGCGAATGGGAGCGCCTTGGACGTACAGCGCGCCCAGACTCTCCAGGAGCTGGCGCGACTCGGAGGGGGCCTGGCGGAGGCTGGGCAGGAGCGGCGCCGTGGACGCGGACAGCAGGCCCCGAGCCAGCTCGGTCAAGGTGGTGCCCGGTCCCAGCTCCAGGAATGCGGAGGCGCCCTCACGGGTGAGCGCGCTCAGGGTCTCGGCGAAGCGCACGGGCTTGCGCACGTGTTCGACCCAATAGCCGGCCTCGGTCAGCTCCGTGCTCACGGGCATGGCCGTGACGGTGGACACGAAGCGGCACTGCGGTGGGCTGTAGCGCACGCGCTCGGCGACGGCCGCGAAGCGCTCCAGCATGGGCTCCATCAGCGGTGAGTGGAACGCGTGAGCGACTTCCAGCCGGCGTGACGCGATGCCCTCCGCGCGCAGCGCGCCGAGCACCGCGCTCACGGCCGCGCGATCTCCCGAGATGACGACATGGCGCGGGCCGTTGAACGCGGCGACGGCGAGCCGGCCTGCGTGGATGGACAGGGCGCGCTCCACTCGCTCGGGCTCGGCGAAGACGGCCGCCATGAGGCCCGCCTCGGTGAACTCCTGCATGAGCCGACCGCGCTCGGCGGCCAGCATCAAGCCATCCTCCAGGGAGAACACGCCCGCGACGCACGCGGCGGCCAGCTCGCCCAGGCTGTGGCCCAACACGGCGGCGGGCTCGATGCCCAGCGAGCGCCACTGCATCGCGAGCGCGTACTGAAGCGCGAACAGCGCGGGCTGGGTGCACGCGGTCCGTGACAGCGCCTCGCCCGTGCTGGCGAAGAGCACGTCGAGCAGCGGTGCTTCCAGGCGCTGCGCCAGTCCCGCCGCGCAGCGGTCGAGCGCGTCGCGGAAGTGGGGCGCCGTTTCATACAGCTCGCGTCCCATGCCCGCGTACTGTCCGCCCTGCCCGTTGAAGAGGAAGGCCACGCGCGGCGGCTCATCGCTCGCCACGCCTTCCATCGCTTCGCGGGAGCGCAGCTTGCGCACCAGGTCCTCCGTGCTCCGCGCGACGCAGGCGAACCGGTGCCGGAAATGGGCGCGCCCCGAGTTGAGCGTGGTCGCCACATCGCGTGGAGACAGCGCGGGGTGCGACTCCAGATGGGAACGGTGTCGCTCGACGAGCGCGTCGAGTGACTCCGGCGTGGTGGCGGACAGGGTGACGAGGCTCCACGGCCGCGCGATGACCGACGCAGTCTCCGGCGAGGAGGGGGCCTGCTCCACCACCACGTGCGCGTTGGTCCCCGAGAACCCGAACGCGCTGACGCCTCCCACGCGGCGGTCACCGAGCACGGGCCAGGGCGTGGGCTCGGTCACTACGCGCACGCCCAGCGCGCCCCATGGAATGCGCGGGTTGGGCGTCCGGCAGTGCAGCTGCGGCGGGAGGGTTCCATCCTCCAGGGCGAGCACCAGCTTCATCAGCCCGGCGATCCCCGCCGCCGCCTCCAGGTGTCCGATGTTCGGCTTCACCGAGCCGACCCACAGGGGCGCGCGGCCCGAGCGGTCTCGGGTCAGCGCCGCGCCCAGCGCCTCGACCTCGATGGGGTCTCCCAGCGCGGTGCCGGTGCCGTGCGCCTCCACGTAGCCGACATGCTCCGGTGCCACCCGGGCCGCCTCCAGCGCGGCGCGAATGACGACCTCCTGGGCGGCGCCGCTGGGCACGGTGAGTCCCGCGCTGCGGCCGTCCTGATTCACGGCCGAGCCTCGGATGAGCGCGAGCACCGGGTCTCCCGCGCGGCGCGCATCCTCCCAGCGCTTGAGGACCACCACGCCACAGCCTTCGCCGCGCACCACCCCGTCCGCCGCTGCGTCAAAGGTCTTGCAGCGCCCATCCGGCGCCAGCATCCGCGTGCGCGACTCGATCATCGCGAGCACAGGGGTGAGCATCAGGCTCACGCCTCCGGCGAGCGCCAGCGCGCACTCTCCATTGCGCAGCGCCTGGCACGCGAGATGGACCGCGACCAGTGAGGACGAGCACGCCGTGTCCACCGTGAACGCGGGCCCTTGGAGTCCCAGCACATAGGCCAGTCGCCCCGCGGCCACGCTCAACGCCGTGCCCGAGCCGGTGTAGGCATCGATGTCCCCGGGCGCCCGCGTGGACATCCCGAAGTAGTCGTGGCTCGCCACCCCCAGCACCACGGCCGTGCGACTTCCCGCGAGCGTGCTCGGTGCGATGCCGGCGCGCTCCAGCGCCTCCCAGCTCACCTCCAGCAGCAGCCGCTGCTGCGGATCCATCCGGTCGGCCTCGCGCGGGCTGATGCCGAAGAACGCCGCGTCGAAGGCATCCACCCCCTCGATGAACGCCCCGCGCCGCGTGGCGAGCTGCCCAGGTGCATCCAGCTCCGGTGCATGCAGCGCATCCACGTCCCAGCGCTCGCGAGGGACGTCCGTCACCGCGTCACGCCCCTGGGTGAGCAACGCGCGAAATGCCTCCGGGCTCGACACGCCGCCAGGAAAGCGACAGCCCATGCCGACGATGGCGATGGGTTCGTGGCGCCCGTCCTCGAGCGCGCGCAGCCGTGACTCCGTCTGCTCCAACGCGCGCAGCGCCCGACGCAGCAAGGCCTCGGAGGTCGAGGTGGAAGAGGGCGTGCGCATCAGCCCAGGTCCTCCAGCTTTCGCTCCAGTCTCCGGATGACTTCCTCCAGGGGCGGCTCCTCCGCGGTCGCGGGTTCCCCAGCGAGCGCCTGCGGATCCATCCGAAGAACCTCGGTGGCCAGGTAGGTGGCGAGCTGCTCGACGCTGGGGTGCTTGAACACCACGACGGAGGGGAGGTCGCACGCGAGAGACGCCTGCAAGCGATTGCGGATCTCCAACGAGCCGAGCGAGTCGAGTCCCAGGTCGAAGAGTCCGCGCCCCATCCCCACCGCGGAGGGCGCCAGGCCAAGCACCGCCGCCACCTGCTCACGGACGTGGCTGCGCAGCAGTGGATGTCGCTCCGAGGCTGGCACGCCCTCCATTCGCTGGAGGAGCCCCGAGGCGCCCGCGCGTCGCGGCGACTCGACCTGAAGCGCCATGTCCGCGAAGAACGTCGACGAATGGCTCGCGAGGAACGACTTCCAGTCGATGGGCGCCACGGCCACCTGCGCGCGCGAGTGACTCCACAGGCGATGCAGCACCGCGAGCCCCTGGGCGGGCGAGAACATGCCGAGCCCTTGGCGGCGCAGGCGCTCCGCGGTGGCCTCGCTCGCCGCGGCTCCTTCTCCGGACCATGGCCCCCACGCGATGCTCAGCGCGGGCAGGCCGAGCGAGCGCCGATGCCGGGCCAGTCCATCCAGGAAGGCATTGGCCGCCGCGTAGCTGGCCTGTCCCGCGCTGCCCAGCAGCGACGCCACGGACGCGAAGAGGATGAAGAAGTCCAGCTCCACGCCCTGGGTCGCGCGGTGGAGGTTCCACGCGCCTTGGACCTTGGGCGCCAGCACGTTCGCGAAGGCCTCCCAGGATTGAGTCTGCACGGGACCGTCCAGCACGGTGCCCGCCGCGTGGATGACCCCGCGCAAGGGAGGCATCGCGCGCCGCACGCCGTCCACCGCGGTGGCGAGCGAGCGCGGCTTCGATACGTCCGCCTCCAAGAGCACCACGTTCGCGCCGGTGGCTTGGAGCGCCGCGAGTCCCTCGCTGCCTTGGGGCGGGACGCGCCGTCCGAGCAGCGCGAGGTTGCGTGCGCCGCGCTCCAGCATCGCTCGCGCAACGAGCTGCCCCAGTCGGCCAAAGCCGCCCGTGATGAGATAGGTCGCGTCGGGCCGGAGGGGCTCGGGCGCTCCCAGCGCCTCCGCGGGACGAAGGCGGGCCACCCGGCGGCGCCCCGCGTCGAGCTGGACCTGCGCCTCCTGACTGCCCGAGCGCACCTCGGCGAGCAGCTCCGTGCACGCCTCCAGGCCGCTTCCCTGCGCCAGGTCCACGCACCGGCACCCCAGCTCGGGATGCTCCAGGGCGATGACCTTTCCCAGCCCCCCCATCGCGGACTGGAGGCCCACGTCCGTGCCCTGCGTGCCGCGCGTGACGAAGTGAAGCGTGGGAGGCGCGTCGCTGCGTCCGGTGAGCGCCTGCACGAGATGCAGCGCCCCGCCGCAGATGCGCACGCTCGCGCGCGCGAGTCCCTCTGCTTGGAGCCCGGCGGGCGCGGGCGCGTCGAGCGCCCAGAGGTACAGCACCTGCCGCAGCGGCCGGCCGGGAGGCACGGCCTCATCGAGCAGCCGCGTGAAGTCCTCGGGACGCGCGGGGTCCACCTGGAACTGTCGCGGTCCTCGCCGCGCGTACCCCACGCCCGCGTGGACGACGACGCAGGACTCGCGGGCCTCCTCCAACTGCACCGCCAGCGTCTCGCCCAGGCCCTGGTCGTCCGCGAGGATGAGCCACGTGGACGGTGGCGGCACCACCTCGCGCACGGAGCGCGCCTGCTCTCGCCAGCCGGGCTCGTACAGCGCCTCGGCCAGCCCCGGACGGGCCTCGGGGATGAGCGCATCGCCGCGCGTCCTGCGCAGCTCGAAGCCCTCCACGCTCAAGCACGCGCTCCCGGTCTCATCAAAGAGGGTCACGTCCGCGACGAGCGGCGCGCGCGCGGTGACGCGGCTCACCAGTCGCGAGGGCAAGGGGAGGCGGTGCACGCGAACCCGCTCGAAGCGCGCGGGCACCCACCAGTCTCCAGGCGCAGGGGGCGGGGCGGTGGCGACCACGGGCTGAAGACATGCATCCAGCACCGCCGGGTGCACGTGGTGCGGCGCGCAGTCAGCAGTCAGGTTCGCGGGGACCTCGATGCGCGCACCCACGCCCATGTCGTCGCGCCACAGCTCGCGCAGGCCGCGGAACGCCTCACCGAACGTGATGCCCAAGGCCTGGGCCCGCTCGTAGTGCGCTTCCCCTGTCTCGACCTTGCCGGTGCGCGTGCTGACTGCGTCCAGGCGCACGGGAGGCTTCTCGTTGGCGCGTGCGGCGCGCACGAGCCCCACGGCATGTCGCGTCCACGTCGCACCCGCTCCCGCGCTGTCCTCGCGACGGAAGACCTCCACCTCGAAGGCCGCGTCGGCGCGCGGGCGGGCGACGACCTGGACGGTGAGTTCGCCCTGCTCGGGGAGCACGAGCGCGTGCTCCACGCGCAATTCCTCGATGACGAGCGCGCGCTCAGGCAGCGCCACGGCACCCGCGGCGAGCAGCAGCTCGACATGCGCCGTCGCGGGCAGCAGCGCGGTTCCTCGGGCGCGGTGGTCGCCCAGATAGGCAGGCGTCGTGGTGCTCAGGCGGGACTCGAACAACAGCTCTCCCGGCCGCAACGCCGCGGACTCCACGCGCGCGCCGAGCAGCGGGTGCCCCACGCGCACAGCCCCGCTGCGCGCTCCCGCCTCATCAGCCCAGTAGCGCTGGCGCTCGAAGGGATACGTGGGCAGCACCACGCGACGTCGGGCACGTCCCTGCTCGAAGCCCCGCCAGTCCACGGGCGCGCCTCGGGTGTGCAGGGCGCTCAGGCACTCCAACATCTGGCGCCAGTCGTCATGTCCTTGGCGCAGGCTGCTCAGCCACAGCGCGGGCTGTGCGGGCAGGCACTCGCGCCCCATCCACACCAGCGTGGGCTTGGGGCCTATCTCCAAGAAGGCGTGGATGCCGCGCGCGCCCAGCGTCCGCATGCCATCGGCGAGCCGCACGGGCTCGCGCAGGTGCCGGGTCCAATACCGCGCCGAGGCGACCTCGCGTCCCGCCAGTCGGCCCGTGAGGTTGGACACGAGCGGCACGGAGGGGGGCTGGAACGCGATGCCCCGCGCCAGCTCCTCGAACACCGGCAGCACGGGGTCCATGAGGTGCGAGTGGGCGGCCCGAGAGGCCTCCAGTCGCTTCGTCTCGATGCCTCGGGCGCGCAGGTCCTCCGCCAGCGCGCGCACCGCGGGGCCCTCGCCCGAGACGATGATGTTCTCGGGCGCATTGAGCGAGGCGATGGCCAGACGCGACCCGAAGGGTGTGGCGACCTCGCGGATCCGCGCCTCGTCCGCGAGCACCACCAGCGTCTCGCCCTCCAATCCAAGCTCCGCGATGAGCCGCCCGCGTGCCGCGACGAGCCTCACCGCGTCTTCCAACCCGAAGACCCCGGCCTGCAGGGCCGCGACGTACTCGCCCAGGCTGTGGCCGAGGACGGCATCGGGAGTGATGCCCCACGCGCGCCACACCTCGCTCAGCGCGTACTCCACGGCGAACAGGGCGGGCTGCGCATAGGCAACCTCCGCGAGCCGCCGGCCCTCCTTGCCATACAGGACCTCCACGAGCGGCGTGTCCAGCTCCGAGCGCAGCAGGCCATCCACTCGCTCCATCGCGCGACGGAAGACGGGCTGCGTCTCAAATAGTCCCCGCCCCATGCCTGGGTGCTGCGCGCCGTGGCCGGTGAAGAGGAACGCCACGCGGGGCGTCCCCTCCGCGGTGCCGCGCACCACGCCTGGAGCGGCCAGTCCCTCGCGCGCCGCGCGCAGTTGCTCGCGCATCTCGCGAGGCGTGCGGCCCACGACGGCCAACCGGTGGGGCAGGTGCGAGCGGACGACGCTCGCGGTGTAGCCGATGTCCGCCAGCGCGGACTCGGGCGCATCCGCCAGCAGGTCCTCGAAGCGTCGCGACAAGACCTGGAGCGCGCTCGGGCTCCGAGCCGAGAGCGGCAAGAGGTGCAGCGGACGCTCCAGGTGGGTCGCGTCCCTCCGGCGCAGCCGCTCGGGCACGAACCGAGGCGCCTCTTCGAGGATGACGTGGGCATTGGTGCCGCCCACGCCGAAGGAACTCACGCCCGCGCGACGGGGATGGCCATCGTCCGGCCACGGCAGCAGGTGCGTGTTGACGTAGAAGGGCGTGCGCGAGAAGTCGATGGCGGGGTTGGGCGTGTCGAAGTGGAGCGTGGGCGGGATGAGGCCGCGCTCGATGGCGAGCGCCGACTTGATGAGCCCGGCGATGCCCGCCGCGGTGTCCAGGTGGCCGAAGTTGGACTTGGATGAACCCACCGCGCAGAAGCCCGTGTCCTCGGTGCCCATCCGGAAGGCCTGGGTGAGCGCGGCGATCTCCAGCGGGTCCCCCATCGGCGTGCCGGTGCCATGGGCCTCCACGTAGCGCACCGTGTGGGGTGGCACGCCCGCCATGGCCTGGGCGCGCGCGATGACCTCCGCTTGGCCGTCGCGGCTGGGCGCGGAGAAGCCCACCTTGTCGCCGCCGTCGTTGTTGACCGCCGCCCCGCGGATGACCGCGTGGATGTGGTCGCCATCCGCGAGCGCGTCCTCCAGTCGCTTGAGCACCACCAGGCCGGCGCCGCTCGCGGGGAGGATGCCCTGGGCGCGCGCGTCGAACGGCCGACAGTGCCCGTCCGGTGAGAACATCCCGGAGCCCGGCTCGGCCAGATAGCCCAGGTGGTGCGGGACCTTGATGGACACGCCCCCGGCCAGCGCCATCTCGCAGTCGCGGTTCCACAGCGACTGGCACGCGAGCGCCACCGCCACGAGC
Source organism: Myxococcaceae bacterium JPH2 (assembly GCA_016458225.1). Classification (NCBI taxonomy): domain Bacteria; kingdom Pseudomonadati; phylum Myxococcota; class Myxococcia; order Myxococcales; family Myxococcaceae; species Myxococcaceae bacterium JPH2. The sequence continues at coordinate 94,857 of JAEMGR010000021.1, forward strand.
GATGTGGAGCACGCCGTCTGAAGCGTGATGCTCGGGCCCGTGAGGTTCAGCTTGTAGGAGACCTGCGTGGCGACGAAGTCCTTGTCGTTGCCGAACAGCCGCTGGAAGTAGGGCAGCGGTTGGGAGAGGTCCAGGGCCGGGGAGAGGTAGTGGCCCATGCTCTTGCCGCCGAACACGCCGACCTTCTTCCCCGTGGCGTCCGGACGGTAGCCCGCGCGCTCCAGGGCCTCCCACGCACACTCGAGGAACAGGCGGTGTTGCGGATCCGTCAGCACGGCCTCACGCGCGGTCAGGCCGAAGAAGCCGGCGTCGAAGCCCGCGATGTCCTCCAGCACGGCGCCCGCCTTCACGTAGCGCGGGTCCTGGAGCAGCTCCCGAGAGAGGCCCTCGGCGAGCAGCTCTTCGTCGGTGAAGCAGCGCACGGACTCGATGCCGCCGGTGAGGTTGCGCCAGTACGTGTCCACGTCCGGCGCGCCGGGAAGCCGCGCGCTCATCCCGATGATGGCGATGGGGACTCGCTCCAGCGCGCTCGTACGAGCCTCCAGGACTCGGGCCGAGGGCGCTCCTGCTTCGCCCCGCCGCGCGCGCCCAAGGTGCGCGGCCAGCGCGGCCAGGTTCGCGTTCTGGAACAGCTCGGCGGTGGGGATGTCCACGCCCAGCTCGCGGCGGATGCGCGCGGCGATGCGCACCAGGTGCACGGAGTTGGCGCCCAGCTCGAAGAAGTTCCTCCGTCGGTCCACCGAGGGAACGTGAAGCTCGTCCCGAACGAGTTCGGCGAGCGCCTCCTCGACATCCGGAGGCGCCGCGCTCGTTTCGAGACTCCGAGGCGGAGGGGCGGGAAGCGCCGTCTCGGGCCGAGGGAGCGCCGCGCGGTCAAGCTTTCCGGTCGGCCCCAAGGGGAAGCGCTCCAGGATGACGAAGACGGCGGGGACCATGTGCTCCGCGAGCCGCTCCTGGAGATGCGCGCGCAGCGTCTCGGCACCCATCGCGGCGCCGGGCTTGTCCACCACGTAGGCCACCAGCCGAGGCGCGTGGCGATCCCCATCCGCGACCACGACCGCGCCCTCGACCTGCGGGTGGGCGCGCAGCGCGGCCTCGATCTCTCCGGGCTCCACGCGGTGGCCGAGGATGGAGAGCTGGAAGTCGACGCGGCCGAGAATCTCGATGTTCCCATCCGGCAACAGGCGACCGAGGTCGCCCGTGCGATACAGGCGCTCGCCGGTGACGGGGTGGGTGACGAAGCGCTCCCGCGTGCGCTCCGGATTCCGCCAGTACCCTTGGGCCAGTCCTATGCCCGCGCAACACAGCTCACCGGGGACCCAGACGGGACGCTCGCGGAGCGCCTCGTCCATGACGTGGTAGCGCGTGTCCGCGATGGGCCGACCATAGGGAATGCTCGCCCAGCCCGGCTCGACGGCGCCGATGCGGTACCAGATGTTCCACAGGCTCGTCTCGGTGGGCCCGCCCACGCTCACGGGCTGCACACCCGGCACGAGCGCGCGCAGCCGCTCTGGCAGGCTGAGCGGAATCCAGTCCCCGCCGAGGAACGCCAGTCGCAGCGTGGGCGCCAGCGGTTCGGGCCGCTCCTGCGCGTGTGCGAGGAGCATCTCCATCATGCCGGGCACGGAGTTCCACACGGTGATGCGCTCGCGTCGCAGCAGCTGGGCCCAGCGCGCCGGCTCCTTGCGCGCGGCGGGCTCACACAGGACGAGCGCCCCGCCCGCGGACAGCATCCCGAACACGTCGAAGAGGGACATGTCGTGATGCAGCGCGGTCAGCGCGAGGACTCGGTCCTCGGGGCCCACCTGGAACTCGCGCAGCGTCTCGTCGAGCGCGTGCACCAGTCCACGATGGGCCAGCATGACGCCCTGGGGGCGACCTGTTGATCCCGAGGTGTGGAAGATGACGGCCAGGTCGTCCGGTCCCTGCGCGGGAGCGGGAAGCTCGTCGCGGTGAACGGGCGCGACAGGCGCGTCGGTCACTGACAGTCGCTGAAGGCCCTCGGGCCATTCGAGCTGTGCCTCCAGCCACGGTTGGGTGAGCGCCAGCTCGCAGCCCCCATCTTCCAGCAATCTCCACCGCCGCTCACGGGGCGCGGCGGCATCGATGGGCAGATACGGCGCGCCCGCGAGCGAGGCCGCGACCGTGGCCACCACCTGCTCCCAGCCCTTCTCCATGACCACCGCCACCGGGTGGTTCCTGCGCGCACCCGCGCGCCTGAGCAGGGCTGCCAGGGCCGTGGCGCGCGCGAGCAGCTCGCCATGGGTGAGGGTGCGCTCGGGCGCGATGACGGCGGGGCGCTCGGGATGCGCGAGGGCCTGCTCCACGAAGCGCGTGTGCAGCAGTGCCTCCGTGCCCATTCCGTCGCGGCGCGGCCCGGCCGCCACGCGAGGCGCGGTCAACCGCAAGGGCTGCTCCCGCACGACGTCCGGCTCGGTCCCCAGTCGCTCCAGGAGCCCTTGGTACGCGGCGAACATCGCGTCGATGAGCCCGGGCGCGAACAGCTCATCGGCCGAGTCCCAGTTGAAGAACACGCCGCCGTCCTGGAACACGAGCTGATGGTCAATCCACACCTGAGGCGTCTGCGTGACAGCGTGCACCACGCGGCCGAACGCGCGGCCCAGCTGATCCACCCAGCACGAGTCCCAGCCCTCCACGCCGCTGGCGAAGCTGGTGAGCACCACGGGCATGAGCGCGCCGGAGATGCCCCCGCGCTCGCGGAAGAGCTGCCGGAGCACCTCCACGCCCCCGATGTCGCGGTGCTCCAGGTCGCGGAAGAGCTGCGCCTGCAGCGCGCGCGCCCGCTCCTCGAAGGTGCCGCCCGTCCGATGGTCCACCTCCACGAGGAGGAAGGACGAGAACGTGCCCACCATCTTCCCCACGTCCTCGTGGAGCGGCAGGCGGTTGTAGAGCGGCACGTTCAGCGTGAAGTGCGGGCTCTTGCTGAAGTGCGCCAGCACCTCGGCGTAGCAGGCCAGCAGGAGCCCCGTCGGCGTGAGCTGGAGTTCGCGGGCGCGCTGGACGAGCAGCTCCCACCGGGCGCGCTCCAGCCGAGCCTCGCGGCGCACGAAGCGCGGTCGCCGCGCGCCCCGAGCCCCGGGCACGCGCGGCAGCTCCGGCGCGGGAGGCAGTGTGCCGATGCGCTCGCGCCAGTACGCCTGTGAGCGGCGGTAGCGCGCTGACTGGGGCAGCGCCTGGCTGGCCAGGACGTAGTCGCGGAAGGACGCGCGGTGCTCGGGAGGATCCAAGCGCGCGTCCGGGTCTGCGTAGCACTGCATCAGCTCGCGGAAGAGGATCTGCACGCTCCACGAGTCGACGAAGGTGCAGTCGAGGCTGAAGAAGAGGCGGTGCCCCTCTGTCAGCCGCACCGCGCGCAGCTCGAAGAGCGGCCACGTATCCAGCGGAAGCACCTGATGCTCCAGGCGCTGGCGGTGCGCGTCCAGTCGTCGCTCACGCTCCTCCTCGGGCAAGGCGCGGTAGTCCTCGACGACGACTTCGTAGGCGGGGACCTGGGCGAGGATGCGCTGCGAGCCGTCCGCGGTCGCCACCGCGCGGAGCATCTCGTGGCGCTGGATGAGCTGGCGCCACGCCGCGCCGAGTCGCTCCGGCTCCAGCGTCGCGCTGTCGAGCTCCACATAGACATGGATGGCCGCGCCCAGCTCCACGTCGCCGCCGCGCCCGACCCAGTAGGCCTGCTGGATGTCGGTGAGGGGGAAGGGCAGGTGGCGCTCGCGAGGCCGCGACACGAGCGCCGGAAGCTCGGCCGCGCGCGCGTCGCCCTGGCCATGCGCCAGCAGCGCGAGGACCTCCGCCTTGTGCACCGCCAGGGCCTCGCGAAGCTCCTCGGTGAGCGTCCCGTGAGGCGCGTCGATGGCCAGCTTCCCGTCTTCGACCCACAGGCGGATGCCCAGGTCGAACACGCGCGTGAGGAGCGACGTGACGCCCCCATCCATGGGCATCATGTCCACTCCTCCGCGTTGACGAGGAAGCAGGGGAAGTAGCCCGTTGCGCCTCGGTGATAGTCATCGGCGAGCGCGGGCAGCTCGTCGAACGTGTACAGCCGGCTGTCCACCTGCGGCATCCAGCCCCTGGCCTCGCCATAGGCCATGGCGTCCAGTCCTTCCTGGTAGCGCGCGAAGTGGGTGTGGATGTGCTGGTGGCGGGTGATGCACTCGCGCGCGCGCAGCAGCGTCAGCTCCATGCCCTCCTTCCAGCCCGCGGTGGCCAGCACGCCTTGTCGCGCCAGCGCCCGAAGCGTGGCCCGGTGGACGGGCGTGCCGATGTAGTCGAGGAACACGTGCACCATCGCCCCCTCGGTGCGGCGCGCGACCTCGGCCAGGAAGGCCATCTCCGCCTGCAGGTAGGCCTGGCGGTAGTCGCGGTCCGTCTCCATGCGGTGGGGCTCGTGGCTCAGCCGCCCGAAGGTGTTCCGGTCGATGGCCTCCAGCCCCGCGCGCTGAATCTCATCCAGGTGGTGCGGCGAGCCGGACAGCATGACGGCGCGCCAGCCTTGAGACTTGGCCAGGGTCAGCTCGGCCAAGGTCGTTCCACCGCCCCAGCCCCAGGCCTGCGGAGTGGGGCACTCCTCCTTGGGGACTTGAAGGCGGAAGACCGCCGAGGCCAACCGCCAGTTCGCCCAGGCCGTGACGTAGCGGACGCTGAACGCGGCCCACTGCGCGGGCGTGTGGCGCGAGTTCTCCGGGAGAGGGATGAGCTGCGCGCCGTGCAGCTTCATGAGCGTGGCCATGCAGCCCATCTGTCCCGGCGCCTCGTAGCCCAGGGCCTTGACGGTGTATCCGTGCGCGTCTGTCTCTCCGCTGGGGAACATCATCGCCAGCTGGCCCGCGCGCACCTGCGTGACGGCCTTGCCCGTCTCCAGCACGCGCACCACGCCCGCGTTGCCCAGCACCACCTGGGGCTCGCGCCGCACCTGGCAGATGTCGATGGGCGTGCGGGCCAGCGCGTGCTCGGTGTTGCCCTCCCAGCAGCCACACACCGGCGCGGCGAGGACCTCGTCGTCGCGGATGGACTCCACGGTGACGCGCGTGCGCTTCAGGCGCGCGCGGCATGGGCGCCCCACCTCGCCTGCTTCGATGACCCAGGCATCGGCTTGATAGCTCATGACCTCACCCCCCCAAGCGCACGTGGCGCCCCGGCGCCTTACAGCGTGACGAACTCGCGGCCCGTCCCCGTCGCCTCGGGCCGGGTCTCGGAGACCTGAGCGCGCAGCCAGCGCGCCAGCAGCTCGTCGGCCAGCACCTCCAGGCTCGTCGCCTCGAAGAATCGCGACACGGGCATGTCGATGGACAGCTCGGTGCGGATGCGCCCGGTCAGCTCGATGAGCCGCAGCGAGTCGAGCGCCAGCTCCTGGAGCGAGTGGATGGGCTGCTCCGGACGCTGTCCCCGCAGCGCCACCCGCACGAGCGTCTCGTGCAGGTACTCACGCAAGAGCGCCTTGCGCCGCTCGGGGCTCGCCGAGCGCAGTCCGCCTAGCAGGTCCGCCGTCGCGGCAGCGGGCTTCCGCGAGGGAACATCCGCGTCGCGCGCGGACTCGATGCCCGCGGGACACGTGGGCAGGAACGCGGACGCGGGCCGCTCGGGCGAGGCCATCGCCTGGCCCAGCACCGCCAGGAAGTCCTCCAGCAGGCGCACCGCATCCGCGTCGTCCAGCAGGTGGCGCGAGTACTTGAGCGTGCCCGCGATGTCGCCACCGTCCTCGTGCAGCGCGAGGAAGAGGTCGAAGTCACACGTCCCACCGGACAGCTCCACCGGGCGGATGCGCAGCTCCGACAGCGTCAGCGCATGGCGCGGCGTGTTCTCGTAGGAGAAGAGGACCTGCGACAAGGGCTCGTCGCCCAGGTCCAACCCGTCCATGAGCTGCACGGGCAGGTCCTGGTGCGCCAGCGCGCCCGACACCACGCCTCGCGCTTGCTCCAGCACTTGCTGGAAGCTCGGGTCGCCGCGCAGGTCCGCGGGCAGCACGAGCAGGTTGGTGAAGTACCCGATGAGCGGCTCCACCTCGCTTCTCTGACGATTGGCGATGGGGCTGCACACGAACAGCTTGGGCTGATTGCCCGAGTACCGATGCAGCAGCACCTGGAACGCGGCCAGCAAGGTCATGAAGACGGTGACGCCCGCCTCGCGCGTCGTCTGGAGAACGGCCGTGGCCAGCGACGCGGGCAGGCGCAGCGGCAACACGCCCAGCTCGCGGCTCCGCGCGTGCGAGGTCGACGCGTCCGGACGGCCCACGCGCAGCCGCGGCCCATGGAGGCGGCTCGAGAGGCACTTGCGCCAGTGGTCCTGGAGTCCTTCCAGCACGCGGCCTCTCAGCCACGAGCGCTGCCACCGCGCGTGGTCCGCGCACTGGATGGTCAGCTCGGGCAGGGGCGACGGCCGCTTCAGCCGGAACGCGTCGTAGAGGGCGGACACCTCGCGGAACAGCACGTCCTGCGACCAGCCGTCGTAGATGATGTGGTGGAAGTTGATCAGGAGGACGTGGTCGTCCTCACGCAGCTCGAACAGCGTCGCCCGGAACAGCGGATCCCTCAGCAGGTCGAACGGGCGCCAGGCTTCGCGGGCCAGCGCCTCCTGGAGCCGCGCGGCGAAGCCCTCCTGGCTCGGCTCCAGCTCGCGCAGCGACACGCTCGACAGGCGGAACGCGCCGGGAGGGCGCACGCGCTGGACGACCTGGCCTCGGCTCGAATCGAACGAGGTGCGGAGGGCCTCGTGCCGATGCTCGATGGTCTCCAGCGCCAGCCGCAGCGCGCGCGTGTCCAGCGGCCCTTCCATGCGGAACGCGACGGGCAGGTGATACGCCGTGCCTCCGGGGTTGGCCTGGTCCAGGTACCACAGGCGCTCCTGCGCGAAGGACGCGCGCGTGCCTCCTTGGCGGGTGCCTCGCACCAATGGCGGCGCGGCGGAGCGCAGGGCATGCAGTCGCTGGAAGGCCCTCCAGACGTCGGCTTGCATCAGCATTGCTCCGCGCAGGCCCTGGCGCGCAGCCGGGCGAGGGTGAACACGCGGATGGCCTGGAGGCTGCGGAAGTTGTCCATGACGATGTCCGGCGGGCTCACGCTGATGTCGAAGCGCCGCTCCAGGAAGTTCACGAGCCGGAACAGCCCCATCGAGTCGATGACCCCGCGAGAGATGAGGCTGTCCTCCTCGGTCAGCCCGGCGTCGCGGGAGCGGAAGAGGAACTCCTGGTCGATGTGGTCGCGGATGATTCGGGCGACCTGCTCCTCGGTAAAATCTCCGATTGTCTGATTCACTGGCGTTCACTCCGGCTTCTGGGCATGGCACGCCCGTCGGGTCATCGACCCGTGAGTTGAACCTGCGTCATCGGGGCGGACTCACCCGTGCTCGCGCGCCCGTTCCTGGAGCCGTACCCGGTCCTTCTTCCCCGTCGTCGTCTTCGGCAGCTCGTGACACGGGTCGATGCGGGCGGGGACCATGTAGCGGGGCAGGTACTCCGCGCAGTGCATCCTGAGTTCTTGCGGGCTGATGGCGGACGCGGCGCGGAGCACCACGAAGGCCCGCAGCTCGTTGCCGGTGAGTTCGTCGGGCAGCGTCACCGCCGCGCTCTCCTCCACGTCCGGATGCCGCAGCAGCACCTCCTCGACCGCGCCCAGCTCCACGCGGTGTCCTCGCACCTTGACCAGGTCGTCCCGGCGCCCCAGGAAGTGCAGGACGCCCCGCTCATCGCGCCGCGCGCGGTCACCCGTCCGGTACGCGCGCGCACGCCCTAGGAGCGGCCCCAGCACGGCCCGCGTGCGCTCCGGCATGCCCCAATAGCCGCTCATCACGGTGGGGCCCGCCACGCACAGCTCCCCCTCGTCACCCGGCCGCGCCTCCGCGCCGTCATCACCGAGCAGGAACACCTCGTCCCCGCAGCAGGCCCGGCCAATGGGCAGCGTCTCCGAGCCCTCCAGCTCTCTCGGCCCCACTGGCTGGAACGTGCAGACGTTCGTCTCGGTGGGCCCGTAGAGGTTGAGGCAGCGCACGTGCGGCAGTGAATGGACGAGCCGCCTGAGGTACTTCAGCGGGAAGACCTCGCCCGCGAAGAGCACCGTGCGCAAGGCGCGGAAGCCGTGGCGCTCCAGCTCGCCGCGTGCCACCAGCTGCGTGAGCACCGATGGGACGGAATACCAGACGCTGATGTGCTGGGCCTCGATGAAGTCCGCCAGCTCGCGAGGAAAGACAGACAGGGCCGGCGGCACCAGGACAATGGCCGCGCCTGCCTTCGTGGCCGCGAAGAGGTCGAGGACGGACAGGTCGAAGTGGAGGGGCGCGTGACTCGACACGCGGTCCCCGGGACGGATGTCCGCCTCGGTGTGGGCCCAGTCCACGAACGCGCGCGCGGCGCGGTGGCTGAGCATCACGCCCTTGGGCTGCCCGGTGGAGCCCGAGGTGTAGAGGATGTACGCCAGGTCCTCGGGGGACCCCTCGACAGGGGGCTCGCGCGCGGCGGGACCGGCCAGCGCCGCGTCCCACGAGAGGGTCGCCGGGCCGCCCGGGTCGGCGCGCCATGCCTGTGGCGCGGCGCCGACGAGGATGGCGCAGCGCAGGCTGCTCACGGAGCCCAGCGTGTCCATCCAGGCGGGCGTGGTGAGCACGCCGGACAGCTCGCAGTCGCGCGCGATGAACTCCAGTCGCCACGCGGGCGCGGTGGGCTCCAAGGGCACGTAGGCGGCGCCGGCGCGCAGGATGCCGAACAGCCCCACCACGGCCTCCAGCGACTTGTCCAGATGGAGGCCCACGCGGTGGCCTCGGCCGATGCCGTGGGCGCTGAGCGTGCGGGCCAGTCGCCCGGCCGCCGCGTCCAGCTCTCCGAAGGTCATGACGCGGAGGCCGTCAATGACGGCGGGCTGGTGAGCGAAGGCGCGCGCGCTGTCTTCGAGCAACGGGTACAGCATGCGTCCCCCTCCTGCCTCGTCAGAGGCCCATCATTCGAGCCACGAGGTCTCGCTGAATCTCCGAGGTGCCGGAGAAGATGCGGCTCCCCAGCGCGTCGCGCGCTTCCCGCTCCAGCTCCGTCTCCGTGAGGTAGCCCTGGCCGCCGTGGACCTGCACCGCGTCAAGGCATGTCTGTACCCAGGCCTCGCTCACGTGGAGCTTCACCAGCGACGCTTCCATCATCGCGCTGCGGCCCTGCTGCTTGAGCCACGCGAAGCGGTACAGCAACCCACGCGCCGTCTCCAGGCGCAGCCGCATCTCCACCAGCTTGGTGGACACGGCCTGGAAGTCGCCGATGGGCCGCTCGAACTGCCGGCGCTCGCGTGCATGTCGCACGCAGCGCGCCAGGATGCGCTCCATGGCCCCCAGCGCTGGCGCGAGGATGAAGCCGCGCTCGTACTCCATGAGCTGTGCGAACAAGGGCAGGCCCGCGCCCTCCGCGCCCAGGCGCTGCGACACGGGAACCTCGCAGCCAGCCAGCCGCAGCTCGCCCATGCTCGCGGTCCGCAGCCCCATCTTCGACACCGTGCGCTCGACGTGGAGCCCTGGCTGCCCACGCTCCACCAGGAACGCCGTCAGGCCCTCGCGTCCCCGCGCGGGGGCCACCGTGGCGAAGACCACGGTGAGGTCCGCCACGGGGGCGTTGGTGACGAAGACCTTGCGGCCCTGCAGCACGTACACGTCCCCGCGTCGGGTGGCCGTCGTGCGCAGCGCCGCCACGTCCGAGCCCGCCTCCGGCTCGGTCATCGCGTGGCTGCCCACGCGCGTCCCCCGGGCCAGCGAGGGCAGGTAGCGCTCCTTCTGCGCCTCCGTGCCCACCAGGAGGATGGGCAGCGCGCAAGCCCACAGGTGCGCGCCCAGCGCGAACCCGAGGCCGTTGTCCGCGCACCCCAGGCCCAGTCCCTCCAGCGCCTGAGCGGTGGTGAGCAGCGACTGCTCGGCGCCACCGTAGCGGCGCGGGAATGGCAGGCCGAGCACGCCGAACTCAGCGACCCGCCGCCAGCCCTCGTGATTGAAGGTCCCGTCGCGGTCCAGCGCCACCACGTCGAATGAGAGCTGCTCGCGGGCGAACGCGGCCGCGTCTGACTTCATCCGCGCGTCTTCGGGCGCCCACGCGAAGTCCATGGCTCAGCCTCCGCCTTGGGCGAGCACCGCGTGAGAGGCATTCCCTTGCAGCTCCGCCAGCATCGACGCGGGCACGGTGAAGTCGTCGAACCAGCGGCCTCCGAAGGGGCGGGGGAGGGGGACGATCTGGTCACTCGAATGCGACAGGACGCGCCGGTTGTACGCGCGGATGTCGTCGCGCAGCGGAGCGGGCAGCGCGCCATCTTGCGTGAGCGCGCGCTCCATCTCGCCGAGCAGCGTCTCCGTCTCGGAGATGGCGGACAGGATTCCCTGGCACACGCCGCGGGGAAGCACCCCCGCCTGTCCCTTGGCATCCACGAGGCGAGCCACCGCGCCATAGGTGGCGTCCTGGAGCTGGCGTCGTGACAGCCAGCGCGTCTCGTAGTTGAGCCGCCGATGCCAGAGCGGCTCCACCATGGCGCGCCGATGCTCCTCCAGCGTGCGGTGGAAGAGGCGATAGCCGTGGGGCTCGGGGTCCTCGAAGAAGCGCGAGCCCGGGTCGAGGAACGGCACCATGGGACACAGCAAGGGCAGCACGCGCCGGCCCGGGAAGCGCTCCAAGAGGCCGATGCAGTAGTCCACCGTGTCGGAGATGGACTGCGGTGTCTGCTGGGGCATCCCGATGAAGAACCAGACCAGGACGCCCGCGATGCCCGCGTCGAGCGCGCGCGGAATCCAGGCCTCCATCTGCTCCATCGTGTACGTCCCGCGCCCGGACAGCTTGCTGATGACCGGGTCGTGCGACTCGGGCGACAGCAGGATGTAGGTCTGGCTGGCCTGGCCCATCCGCCGCAGCGTGTCCTCGGGCGTCAGGTGGAACTGCTCGACGAAGAGCTGGCGATAGCCGGCCTCGCGCACCGCCTCGAGGTATGCGTGGAAGCGCGGGCGCGTCTCCGAGTAGCACTGGAGCGCGTAGATGCCGGTGCGCGCGGCGGCGGGGCCCAGGGTGCGCAGCTCGTCGACGACGCGTGGATGGCTTTTCGGAATCAGCGTCTTCTTGACGCCCATGACCTGCTGGAAGGCCGAGCGCGAGCCGCCGCACCAACCACAGTCATACGCGCACCCGGTGTTGGGCAGCGTCATGATGAGCCGCGTCGCGGCCACGTCGCCGGGAGCGTCCCGGTAGAAGCCCCAGTCCACCGTGGCGTCGTTGGAGTCGCGGGCGGGCTTGTGCGCGAAGCCCGTGCGCTCGACACGGCCCTGGCGCTTGAACAGGAGGTTGGGGATGCCCTCCAGGTTCCGCTCGCCGCGCTGGAGGCGCTCGACCAACTGCCGGGTGGGCTCCAGCGTGTCGTAGCCCTGCACCACGACATCGATGGCCGGGTACTGGATGAGCTGCTCCGCGTAGTACGTGGCGGAGATGCCCCCGCAGAGGATGACCGCCTCGGGGTGGGCTCGCTTGATGCGGCCCGCCAGCTCGATGGCGCCGTGGCAGTGCGCCAGCCAGTGCAGGTCCACGCCGAAGACGGGCGCCTCCAGCCGCTCCAACAGGCGGTCCACGTCCAGCGCCGGGTGCTGGAGCATCAGCGCCGCCACGTTGACGATGTCCACCGCGAGGCCGTGCGCGCGCAGGTGCTCCTTCAGCGCGAGGAAGCCAATCGGATACATCTCGTAGATGGACGTGACGTTGACGCTGTCGGAGTCGCTCAGATAGGCGAACAGCACGTCGTCCCGCTCGCGGAAATCATAGACACTCGGCGCGTGCAGCAGGAACAGGTCTGCTCGCAATGTGCTGAGTGGCTCGCTCATGAGCGGCGTTTCCGGCGTGGGCCCAAGGGGATGTCTGGGAATGGTGGGGGTAGATACAGCCGGCGCCGAGAATGGCCGTGGAGCCCCGGAATGTCCTTCGTCCCCCGGTACTGGAATGGAGGGATCTTCAGAACATAGGGGTATTTCTTATCTGTCTTGAATTTGCGACAGGGCGGCGCCGAGCGGGCTTCGCACGAAACACCACGGCCCGCTCCGGGTGGGTTCCGGAAGCGGGCCGCGCTGGCTCGGCAGAGATAGCGCGCTCGGTGAGGCGCGCGCGGGGCTACTTGAAGGATGTCTCCAACTCACCTTCGGCACAGATGAGTTTCAGCCACTGCACGCCGGGCTTGGGGTCCTTCTTGAACAGACCGCCGCGGATGGAGTTCTGGTCGCCGGCCTCCAGGTTGCCCAGGACATAGTGGCTGCCGTCGGGCTTGCGGACGTCGCACTGGGTCCAGTCCTTGTCGCTCTGGTTGAAGACCGTCACGCGGTCGCCATCGCCCACGGCGTAGCCCTTGAGGGCGGCGGGGCGGGCGGGCTCGGCGTAGAGGAACTCGGCCTCGCCCTGGAAGCACTTGACCGTGACGCGGTCGGTGGGCGGCACCGGGGGGCTGGAGAACTTCACCTTCATCACGGTGTCATCCGCGCCCGCGGACACGCGGCCCAGCTTGTAGAAGCGCTCGTCCGAGAAGCGCAGCATGCAGCCGGTCCACGCCTCCTCGGAATTGTTGTGAATCGTGACGCGGACGAGTCCGGACGCGAGGCTGCCGCGCAGGCGCGGGGCGGGCTCCGCGGCCTCGGCGGGCGGCGCGGGCGGGGCCGAGGGAGGCGGCTCCACCGCCACGGGGGCGGGAGCAGGGGCCTGCGCGGGAGCGGCGGCTGGCGCAGCGGCCGGAGCGGGAGTCGCCTCGGGGGCGGGCTTGATGGCGCGCGCGAACTTCGCGCCGCTCTTGACCGCGTCGGCGTTGAGCCGGACGAGGGCGCCCTTCACTTCCATGACGACGGCGGTTCCCACGGCCTTGGTGCCGTTCGCGTCCGCGAACAGGGTGACCTCGTCGCCCACGCTGGGGGCGTCCTTCGCGTCGACGTGCAGGAAGGGGTTGCCCGCGTCGATGAAGAGCTTCACGGGCTTGGACTCGGCCTGGGCGCCGGTCGTGAACAGCAGCAGCGAGACAAACAGTGCTTTCATCACACTTCCTGGAAGAGGCGGTTGATTCGACTCGGTTAGAAGAAACCGTCCGGCGAATCAAGCGGGCGACTGGCCGCGTGGGCAGGCCTATTCCTCTCGGGAATTGGATGCTGAGAAATTGGGCGCCCGTTCTTGGGGCGCGCTCACCCGCTGGCCTCCAGCTCCGCGCCGAGCGCGGCGATGCGGCGAGAGTCGCGCTGCCGCACGTGCAACATCAGGTCGTCGGTGCGGAGGGCCTCTGGACAACTCTCCCTTGGCTGGGCCTGCGCGGGAGGGCGGCGTGCACGCAGTTCAACCTGTCCCTTGGTGCGGTGATGCCCCAGGGGTGAATGTCTGGCTTATCGCCAGCCCTTCTGCCGGCGGCGGAACGGCTCACGGGCATGATGGTCGTGAGGGTTCACCGCGGGAGGCGGCCTGGGGCGCGAGGTCCGTCCAGGAAGCCAGTTCACGCCAGCGAGCGAGGAGGCGACGCGGCGCTTCGGGCGGTGCTGCGCGCCGCCGCTCTCTCCACTGCCAGCAGATGCCAGACCCCGGGTGTTGCCGCAAGCCCCCCCGCTCGTGCTCCACCATCGCCCGTTTCGTTCCAAGCGCAGGAGGGGCGAGTCATGAACGCGGACGAGGTGACGCAGCACGCAGTGGTGATTGCGGGAGGAGGTCCGACCGGGCTGATGCTGGCGGCGGAGCTGGCGTTGGCGCGGGTGGATGTGGCCATCGTCGAGCGGCGCACCGCTCAGGACGTCGCCGGCTCGCGCTCGCGAGGTCTGCACGCGCGCAGTCTGGAGGTGCTCGACCAGCGCGGGGTCGTCGAGCGCTTCACCTCGCAAGGGCAGGCGGTCCAGAACGTCGCGTTCGGGCAGTCGCCTCTGGACCTCAGCGACTTCCCGACGCGTCACAACCACGGGCTCGCGCTCGTGCAGGAGCGCTTCGAGCGCATCCTGGCGGAGTGGGTGGGCGAGCTGTCGGTGCCCATCTACCGAGGGCGCGAGGTGACGGGCTTCGCGCAGGACGACACCGGTGTCGACGTGGCGCTGTCTGTCGGACATTCGCTGCGGGCGAAGTACCTCGTCGGGTGCGACGGAGGGCGCAGCTTTGTCCGCAAGGAGGCGGGCATCGAGTTCCCAGGATGGGACGCATCCATCAGCTACCTCATCGCCGAGGTCGAGATGACCGAGACTCCAGCGGTTGGCATCCGCCGGGATGCGAAGGGCACCTATGCCATGGGCAAGCTGGAGGACGGCCGCGTGGGCGTCGTGCTCAGAGAGGAGCAGGTCTGCATGGGCGACGCGCCGACCCTCGAGCTTCTGCGCGAGGGGCTCATCGCGCTCTATGGGACGGACTACGGCCTGCGCCGCGCCACGTATCTCTCGCGCTTCACCGACATGACGCGACAGGCGGCGTCCTATCGCAACCGGCGGGTCCTCCTGGCCGGTGACGCGGCCCACGTGCACTCGCCGATGGGCGGACAAGGGCTCAACCTCGGCGTGCAGGATGCCGTGAACCTGGGGTGGAAGCTGGCCCAGGTCGTGCGCGGCGTCTCGCCGGAGACCTTGCTCGACACGTACCAGGCCGAGCGGCACCCCGTCGCGGCCCGTGCGCTGCGCAAGACCATGGCGCAGACCGCACTGAGCCGCGGTGACGCGCGGATGGATGCCGTGCGCGAGACGCTGACGGAGTTGCTGCGGATGGACGGGCCCCGCAAGCAGTACGCGGCGATGTTGTCGGGCCTGGACATCCACTACGACCTGGGCAGCGGACATCCGCTGCTCGGGCGCCGAATGCCGGACCTCGAGCTGCTCACGCCCGATGGCCCTCGGCGCGTGTTCCACCTGCTGCACGAAGCGCGTCCCGTGCTGCTCCACTTGGATGAGCGAGCCCCCATGAATGTCGCGCCCTGGGCAGACCGGGTTCGGACAGTCGCCGCTCGCTACACGGGAGCGTGGGAACTCCCGGTGCTCGGCCTCGTCGCGGCGCCTATGGCGGTGCTGATTCGACCGGACGGCTACGTCGGATGGGTTGGGGAGGGCACGGACCAGGGGCTGCGTGAGGCCCTGGCCCGATGGTTCGGGCCGCCGCGTGAAGCCGAGGCGTCCTAGAGATTGTCGTGGAAGTGGCTCATCACCCGCTCCCAGCGGCGCATGTTGAGGAGCGGGTCGGCCACGCGGTGGGTGGCGCCGCTGATGGCGAGCAGTTCGTGATGCTTGCCCGCGCGGAAGAGCGCGTCCGACAGCTTGAGCGCATTGAAGAAGTAGACGTTGTCGTCTCCCGTGCCGTGCAGGAGCAGGAGCTTGCCCACGGGTTTGTCTTCGTGGATGTATGTCACCAACGAGGTCCGCGAGTAGGCCTCGGGGTGCTCCTGCGGCAGGCCCAGGTATCGCTCGGTGTAGTGGGTGTCGTAGTCGTCCTGCACTGCTGTCGCGGCGCCCGCAGCCGCGGCCTTGAAGACGTCCGGGCGCTTGAGGACCGCGAGCGCCGCCATGTCGCCGCCGAAGCTCCACCCCTCGATTCCCACCCGGTTGAGATCCATCTCGGGGACCTCGGCTGCGAGTGCGCGCAGCGCGGCGATCTGATCATCCAGGGGGACGCTGTAGAAGTCATACTTGATGGCTCGCTCCCAGGCGCGGCCACGCAGCGGCGTCCCGCGGCCATCAAACCGGACGACGAGGTAGCCCTGGTCCGCCATCCACTGCGCGAGCAGATGCTGCTCCATGCTCTGATGCACGACGGTTTCCAGCGGCCCGCCATACACATTCACGATGACGGGCAGCTTCACACCGGGCTTGAAGTCACGCGGTCGCACGATGGATGCCCAGAAGCGCTCCGGGCCCACCTGCTGCACCTCGAAGCGAGGGAAGAAGGGCGGCTGCACGGCCAGAGAGGGCAGCAGGCCCACGCGAGTGCCATCCGCGCGGAGCACGGGGAACTGGCGCATGGTCCGCGGTCCCTCGGAGGGGACGACGAGCAGGGCGCCACTCGCCGCGACCCATCCGCTCTCCAACGCAGGTCCCGTGTCGGGAGTGACGCGCGTGGGCACGCCGCCACCCTGGACGCGCCAGAGATAGCGCTCGGTGGGGTTCGGCCCCCCGAGGAAATACAGCGCGTCCTGCGCGTCCACGTAGCGCACCAGGGCCCGGAACCCCGCCGAGGGAGGAACGAGCGAACGCGCGAGGCGGCCGTCCGCGTGGCGCCGCTCGACCTCGGGCGCGCCATTGCGCTCGGTGCACCACAGGAAGCCGCTTCCGTCCGCGAGCCACGAAGGGAAGCGCTGGTCCAGGTTGAGCCACGCCTCATCTTTCTCCACGAGCAGCGTGCGGGTGTTTCCAGTCCGAGGCTCCACCGAGAGGAGGCGTTCTTCTGTCTGCGCGCGGTTCTGCACGAGCACGGTCAGCGGGCCCTTGCGAGGCCATCTCACGGTCGCGAGGTACGGATACGCGTCCTGGTCCCACTTCGCCCAGACGGTGGGGCCGCCCGTGAGCGACGCGATGCCCAGGCGCACACGTGCGTTGGGGCCGCCCGCGCGTGGAAAGGCGAAGGACTCGGCGCCTCGCTCGGGGTGGGTGACGTCTGCGACGAGGCGCTTGTCGACCTGACTCACGTCGACTTCGGCGAAGGCGATGGCCTTGGCGTCGGGGCTCCACCAGTAGCCGGAGTCGCGGCCCATCTCTTCCTGGGCGACGAACTCGGCGACGCCGTGTTCCTTCTCCTGGGTTCCGCCCCGCGTCACCGCGTGCTCGGTGTTGCTCCGGAAGTCGACGCGGTAGACGTCGTGGTCGCGGACGTAGGCAACCTGTGAGCCGTCTTGCGAGAGCTTCGGGTCCATCGCGCCCGCGCCAGTGTGTAGCTCCGTCACCTTGCCGCTGGCCCGCTCCAGGACGTACAGCTTGCCGGAGAGGGGGAGCAGGATTCGCGAGCCGTCCTCGGAGAGGGTGTACGAGGTGAAGCCTCTGCCGCGCGTTCGCAGGCGCTCGCGTCGAGCCCGCTCCTCGGTCGTCAGGGTCTCCTCGGCGCCTCGAAGCAGGCGCTCGGGGTCGAGCAGGTCCGTTGTCTGTCCCGTGGTGGTGTCAAAGGCATACAGCGTCATCACGTCGGACGAGGGAGGGCTGCGGAGGAAGAACACGGTCTTCCCGTCCGGGGCAATCTGGATGCCCATGGGACGACCGGTGCTGAAATACCGGGTCTCGGAGAGTTGCCGCAGGAAGGCGGAGGACGGGGGCTCGGCGGCCTGGGTCAGGGCAGGGACTCCGAGCAGGGCCAGCACCGCGAACCCCAGGCGCACGCATGACATGACAACCCCCATCGACGCGGGGCCATGCGCGAGCGGACGATTCCGCTCGGGAGCCGGGCCCGCGCGCGAGAATGCAGCCTATGTGCCGGAGTGGTGCGTCTGGGCTGCCTAAGCAGTCTCGCTGGCGTGCGCCGATTGTGGGAATCGCCGTCCCAGAGGCGGACAACTCGATTGCGGGTGAGCGCCATCACTCTTGCTCGCGGCATCGGGCCAGTTGGGAGATGCTGTCGCGGCACAAGGCTGGGTCGCTGCCAACTGGATGGCTCAACACTCAGGTGCTGTGCAGCGATGCCTTGGTTGCACTCTCAAGATGCTCGTCAAGCCGTTGCCGAATATTCATGACCCGTTGCCGGATGGTCGTACGAATCCGTCGATATCCGCGGATTGGCTGTATGTCGTTACCTCGATTGGACCGCGCGACTATCGCGTGGTGGATGTGTGTGGAGAACCCATTCTGATTCCGATTTCGCTCTTCGAGGTCGTCGATGACTGGCTCCCGAGTGATTGGGTGCGGGAAGTCACAGTCGATGAGTCGGATGAGTGGGTCTCTTGGGGGAGGCCTGAGTTGCTGACACGTGGCTTCTTTGAGCGATGGCACGATGGGGATGTCCGTGCGATGCGGCTCTTCGCCGAGATCTATGCGGAGCTGTGGCGCCACCATGCGCCGCAGTTGCTTGGTCAGCCTTACGTCCTGAAGGACGGAATGTGAGCTGACCAGGCGCCGCTCCAGGCGCTCGTCGTCGTGGGGCGGCTCCGAAGTACGACGGGCGTCGTTGACAACATACGATTCGGGTCGTACTTTGGCGGCATGACTGCGGATGCCATTCCGACCGAAGCGGAACTCGCCATCTTGAGTGTGCTCTGGAAGCGCGGCCCGAGCACCGTTCGCGATGTCCACGAGGCCCTGGGGCGAGAGGACGGCAAGGGGGCGGGCTACACCACCACGCTCAAGCAGCTCCAGGTGATGGCGGAGAAGGGGCTGGTGAGCCGCGATGAGCGTTCCCGCAGTCACGTCTACGCCGCGAACGTCGCGGAGGCGCGCACCAAGCGCCAGTTGGTGAAGGACCTGCTCGAGCGTGTGTTTGGCGGGTCCTCGGGAGCGCTTGCCGTGCAGGCGCTGTCGCTCAAGCCCGCCTCGAAAGAGGAACTCGAGGAGCTTCGGCGCCTGCTGGGCGAGGAGAAGCGAGGCAAGTCATGAGCGCAGGCGCACGGCTGGAGTCCTGGGCTCAAGGGCTGGCGGAGTGGCTGGCGCATGGGGTGTGGCAGACGAGCGTCGTGGTGTTGTTCGCGGCCGTCGCGATGTGGCTGCTGCGGCACCGGTCGGCTCGGACGCGCTATGCGGTGGGGTGTCTGGCTTTGGCCTTGTTGGTGCTCGCACCCCTCGCCACGGTGTTGCAGACGCGCGCTCCGCCCGCGCCGGTGACGTGGGGCTGGACGGAAGGGCCGCTTGGCACAGCGCGACCGAGCCTGGTGGAGGCGCAGGCCCTCGCGTCGGTGGAGCCGCTGTCGAAGATGGCGCCAGCGCCGGCATGGGCCTTCGCTGACTGGGGGCCCGCGGCGCTTGGGGGCCTCTGGCTCGTGGGGGTGTTGGGAGGATTGCTGCGCCTGTCCCTGGCTTGGCGGCGGACGTCTCGGTGGTGGGTGCGACCGGCGACGCCTGCGTCCTCGGCGCTGCGTCAGACCGTGAGCAGTGTGGCGGAGCGGTTGGGCTTGCGTCGTGCAGTGCGAGTCGTCGAGTCACCCTTCGCACCGTCACCGCTGGTGTTGGGCGTGGTGCGTCCGCTGCTCGTGCTCCCGCGAGGCGTGGAGGAGCGGCTTGCTCCCGAGCAGTTGGAGGCGGTGCTGGCGCATGAACTCGCGCATGTCCGCCGTCACGATACGTCCGTCAACTTCGTGCAGTGTCTGGTGGATGTGCTGTTCTTCTTCCATCCCGCGGCGCGCTGGTTGTCCAACCAGGTGCGACTGGAGCGCGAGCACTGCTGTGATGACGCGGCGGTGGGCTTTTGTGGCAGCGCGCGGGTGTACTCCGGTGCCCTGCTCGGGTTGGAGGAGCTTCGACAGGAGGGCGCCATGTTGTCGCTGGGCGCGGGAGCCCATCCGCTCGCGGGCCGCGTGCGCAGGCTGCTGGGATTGGCGCCCATGGTGGGGGCTCGCGGGGTGTGGCGCCTCGGTGGGGTGCTCGTCGTGCTGGCGGCGTCGGGGTTGGCCTGGACGTGGGAGGCTCCCGCGCAGACAGCTCGGCCCGAACCGGGAGCACCTGGGCTCGCAGGGGCGACGTGCTCGCGCGCCGTCTATCCGAAGGACTTCACCGCCATCGCCTCCTATGCGGCCCAGGGGCGCGTCGTCCGCAGCCGGCTCTTCGTGTCGCGCTGCGGGCGCATTCGGTTGGAGCCCGCGGACCGCACGCCCGTGCAAGCGCTCCTCTATGATGCGAGCACGCTGGAGTGGGCGGCGCTGGATGTCACGGCACGCACGTATGACGTGCTCCCCGCGAAGAGCGACCTGGGGCTCCCGCTGCACCTGCCTGGGGGCTGCACCGAGCAGCGCGTGAGCTGTGCGTCACAGGGCGACGCCGACTTCGCGGGTCGCCGCACCCATCGCTGGCATCGCGTTCATGCGCCCCACGACACGGTGACGCAGTGGATGGACGCGGAGCTGGGCTACCCCATCCGCGAGGACTCCAGCCTCTTCGGCGCCATCACGCTCTCGGACATCCGGATTGGAGACCAGGGCACCGCGCCGTTCATCATCCCGAGCGACTACACGCGATTCGTCGCACCTTGAGCCGCTTCTCCGGCGCGCGAGTGATTGCCCCGCGCCGGGCCTGTTTCACGTCTGCTTTCGCGCCGTTCTCGTGACGCGTGGCCTCCTCGCGAGGCGAACGCTGCTGCTCGTTCACGTCCGATGTTCCTTCGCGGCGGATGCGCTGGCCTCTCGGCCTGACGTGTCCCGGCCGAGCACCCGTCGTCTGCCCCGAGGTTCCCGTGAAACTGCTTCGCATGTTGTGGCTCGTGCTGCCGCTTGCATGTGCCAGCACCAGCACGCCCCTTGTGTCCACCGTCGCTGCGAATCCCAGAGCCCCGGCCGTCGTCGTCACCACGGCCACGGTGGAGGGCACGGTCCAGAGTGCTGCGAAGGAACCCGTCGCGGGAGCGGTGGTGGCGCTCATCCCCGCGCGCGAGGACTGGAATCCGGATCGCTCACCTCCAGCGGGGCGGATGCTCACGGGGCCAGATGGGCGCTTTCGCTTCGAGGGCATCGCTCCCGGAAACTACGGAGTGACAGTCAGTGCCCTTCGGCACGAGGCGGTCTTCACCGAGGTGCGGCTCACGGCGGCGGCGACCCCGCGTCAGCTCGACGTGATGCTCGCCCCCGCGCGGCATGTGGTTCGCGGCGGCGTGAAATCGGAAGCGGGCGCGCCGCTCGCGGGCGTCTGGCTGGACGTGGGTCGCTACAGCGACTTCTTGGGGGACATGCTCTATGTCCAAACAGATGCGCAGGGCGCCTTCGAGGTCGCGCTGCCTGTCGGTGAGTACCGCATCGCCCTCGGCGCCGAGGGCTTCCTTCCCACCGGACGCCAGGTGCGCATCGTGGAAGGGACGACCTCGCTGATGGCGGACTTCCTGCTGCGTGCTCGCCCCGAAACCGCGCCGCCCGCGCCGGAGGTGGTGTCGTGGGTGAAGCAGTCCCTGGTGCCTCTGTCGAGCGTGGAGGCAGGGCATGGCTTCGCGGACCTGCATCCACTGAAACCGTGGTTGTCCAAGGCACGCATCGTGTCGCTGGGTGAGGCGACCCACGGCAGTCGCGAGTTCTTCCAACTGAAGCATCGGATGCTGGAGTTCCTCGCCACCGAGCTGGGCTTCACGGTCTTCGCCATCGAGGCCAGCTTCGGCGAGTCGCTCGCCATCAATGACTATGTGCTCACGGGCAAGGGAGACCCGGCGAAGGCGCTCACGGGGCTGTACTTCTGGACGTGGGACACCGAGGAGGTGCTGTCTCTCATCCGGTGGATGCGCGCCTACAACGCCGACCCGCGCCACCCGAGGAAGCTCAAGTTCTATGGCGTGGACATGCAGACCTCCGCCGCTTCCGCGCAGGCGATCCTGGATTACTTCGCGCGAGTGGAGCCGGTCTTTCATCAGCGGCTGGTGGGCCCTCTGACGCCGTTCACCGACAAGGCTCAGGGTGAGTCACTGCGCACGCTGGAGTCCGGGAAGGTGCTCGCGGGAATCGTCGCGGAAGTGGAGGCGTGGCTTCGTCGGCATCCGTCCCGCAAGGGCGCGGAGAAGGCGCACGCGCTCGTGGGTGAGCATGCGCGCGTGCTCGGACAGTTCGCCGCGCGGACCGGCAGCCCGGCCGCGGACGAGAGCTTCCGGGACCTCGCGATGGCTCAGAACGCGCGATGGATTCTAGAGCACGAAGGCCCCCAGGCTCGGATGGTCCTCTGGGCGCACAACTCGCATGTCGCCACCGCCCTGGAGCAGGGACGTGTGCCCATGGGCAAGCACCTGCGTCAGGCGCTCGGTCAGGAGCTGTATGTCTTTGGCTTCGCTTTCAACCAGGGAGAGTTCCAAGCCATCCACGTGCCCAGCGAACCGAACGAGCCGCGCCGTGGCCTCAGTGTCCATTCGCTCCCTCCGGCCGACGTCGGCATGTTGGAAGGAGCGCTCTCCCAGGCAGGCTCGCCGCTGTTCGCGCTGAACCTGCGCGACCTGCCCGTGAAGGGCGCGGCAACGGAGTACTTTTCTCAGCGCCGATACACTCGCAACTTTGGGGCGGTGTTCAGCAAGGACATCCAGCCCGTGGCTGTCCGGGCCGTGAGCGCATACGACGGACTGCTCTTCGTGGAGCGCACCGAGGCGGCCATCCCTACCCCCACGGGCCGGCGTCCGCCGCCGCCTCCGCCCGTGAGCCGCACGCCTTGAACGCCTGCGTGGAGAGTGTTCTCCGTGGGCGCATCACTTCGTGCCGGCATCAACGATGATCGTCCCATCATTGCCGACGCGAAAGTCCAGGCCACCGATTCCATTGCCGGTGACATGCAGGTTGTAGTGCTTGCCGGGCTCCAGCGGACGAGCCTTCTGGTCCGTCTCGAAGCCGGCGGGCGCCTGCCCAAAGACGATGACCGGAGGGGACTCAACATTGCCGGACTGGGATGCGTGGATGGTCCAGACTTGCTGCCCGTCCTGGGTCGTCACCATGAGCCGGGTGTAGCCCAGCTTCCTATTCGTCCCCGCCTTTCCCCCCAGAGCGAACGTGGGAGCCGGCAGCTTCTCGCTGACGGTGGCTGGGCGGACCTCAATCATCGGGTCGCACGCCGTGAGCAGGAGCGCAGGGACAAGGGCCGACAGGAGCGGAAGGACGCGAACGGGATGGGTCATCCCGAGCATCGATAGCACGGCCTGCTGCTCAGGCTGAATCCATGGCCGAGGCAGGGGAGCACTGGGCCCAGGAGCGCCTCGGTCGCAGAGCAGCGCATGCTCATGCCGCACCGAGGACGCCACCCGGAAACTCCGCGCGCTGGCGGAAGGTCTGTCCGCCAACGCGCTCGAATCGAAGGAGCTACGGGGTGCCGCGCGTGAGCTTGGCGCGGATGAACGCGTCCACCGAGAAGCGTCCGGGGCCGACGAGCAGCATCACCACGGAGATGGACAGGTAGACCAGGGCCAGCTCATAGCTCGCGCCGTGGCCCACGAACGGGTCGCCATTCGCCACCGCGTGGGTGAGCACGGCGACGCCCATCGTGAAGAACAGTCCGAGGGACGCGAGCGGCACCAGCGCGCCGAGGATCCACGCCAGTCCGCCCCCGAACTCGGAGAGTGCGGCCAGCGCCTGGAATACCCCCGGCACCGGAGCCGTGGGCCCCATCCAGTGGAAGGGGTCCTGAATCTTGGACGTGCCATGCAGCACGAACGCGAGCCCGGCGACGACGCGCAACAGGAGCAGCGCCGCGCTTGCGGCATTGGAAGGAGGAGCAGGAAAGACGGATGCGAGCTTCATGATTGGACCCAAGGGAGAGCTGTGGGGGAGAAGTGAAACGCCCCCGTTCAATGTCACGCCATTGGAGTGAGCGCCAGCGTGTTGGAGTGAGGTGTCAACCCGTTGGAAGCATTCCATCGAGTCGCCGGCGGGTGCAACGCGAGGCCCGCTTCCCGGTGCGCGAGAGGGCGTGCGTATACTCCGCCGCCATGACACGCGGCAGCTCATGGCGATGGTGGGTGGCATCGTTCGTCTATTGGACGTTGTCGGGGTTGGCTGCCGCGAGCGAGGCGCACTCCGTGGGCGGCGGCGCTTGGAGCGATGTGTTGCGCACGTCGCTCGTGGCCCACTGCCTCTGGGCCCCGCTCACCTTGCTCGTCATCCGACTGGGGCTGCGCTACCCGTTCGAGCGCCCGCATCTCGTCGCCCGGCTCGTCCTGCACGCGGTGGGCGCGCTGGTGGCCTCCTTGGCGCGAGCCGCCGCCATCTACGCGCTCGACCCGTGGGTGGGCTGGTACGCCCAGCGTCCGGACTTCTTCGACGTGCTGGAGCACTCGCTGCTCTACAACCCGTTCACCTACTTCACGGTGCTCGGCGTGGCGAATGCGCTCTACTACGCCGAGCAGGTGCGGCTGCGAGAAGGGCAGCTCGCTCGCGCGCAGCTCCATGTCCTCAAGGCGCAGCTGCACCCGCACTTCCTGTTCAACACGCTGCACTCCATCTCGGCGCTGGTCCACCGCAACCCCGATGGAAGTGAGCGGATGATTGCGCGGCTGAGCGACCTGCTGCGCAGCACGCTGGACGCCGCGACGCGTGAGGAGGTTCCCCTGCGCGAGGAGCTGCGCTCACTCCAGCTCTACCTGGACATCCAGGGCGTGCGCTTCGCGGATCGACTCACGGTGCGTCGGGACATCGACCCGGACACCCTGGGCGCGCATGTGCCCCACTTCCTGCTGCAACCCCTGGTGGAGAACGCCATCCAGCACGGCATCGCGCCGGGCTCCGAGCCGGGGACCGTCACGCTGGTCGCGCGCCGCGAAGGCTCCGAGCTGCGCCTGGAAGTGCGCGATGACGGCCTGGGGCTCAAGTCGCCGCCCGAAGCGCTCACCCGGTCCGGTGGCGGCAAGGGCCTGTGGCTCACCCGCGAGCGGCTCACGCAGTTGTATGGCAGGGACCACCGGCTGGAGCTGCGAGACGCCGAAGGGGGTGGCACCGAGGTCCTGCTCGCGCTGCCGTTCCGCGCGGAGACCTCCGCGTGAGCACGCCGATTCGCGTGGTCGTGGTGGACGACGAGCCGCTCGCGCGGGAGCGCCTGCGGGACCTCCTGTCGGAGACCTCGGACATGCAGGTGGTCGCGGAGTGTCGCGATGGCCACGAGGCCATCACGGCCCTGGAGGATGCGCGACCGGACCTCGTCTTCCTGGACGTGCAGATGCCCGAGCCGGATGGCTTCGGCGTCATCCGGGCCATCGACCCGGAGCGGCTCCCGGAGATCATCTTCGTGACCGCGCATCGAGACTTCGCGGTGCAGGCCTTCGAGGCCAACGCGCTTGACTATCTGCTCAAGCCGTTCGACCGGGAGCGCTTCCAGCAGAGCCTCGCCCGCGCGCGCGAGCGCCTGCGAGCCCGTGCCGCCCAGCCAGACGCGGAGCTGCTCGCGCGCCTGGAGTCCTTGTCCCAGCGGATGGCGCCGCCTCCCGAGCGCTACGTGAACCGACTGGTGGCGAGGGTGGGGTGGCGGTTGCGCTTCGTCCGAGTCGACGACATCGACTACCTGTCCTCCGAGGGGAACTACGTCTCGCTGCACGTGGGGAAGGAGTCCTACCTCGCGCGGGAGACGCTCAACGCGCTGGAGGCGAAGCTCGACCCGAAGCGCTTCGTGCGCGCGCATCGCTCGTTCATCGTCCAACTGGACCGGATTGAAGAAGTGGAGCCGCTGCCGCCCGGAGAGTTCGTGTTCGTCCTACGAGACGGCACGAAGCTCACTTCGGGGCGCAGCTACCGTGCGCGCCTGCAGCGGGCGCTCGACCTCGCTCCCTGACGCGACATCATCCCGGCCGGTCCACCGTCCATCCCGGACCCTCCACGGTTCGTCACATCCTCATGGGGCTGCTCGCGTGTTCGAGCGACCTTGGTCGCGGCAAAGGAGCCGCGCATGAACGTGATTCGTGGACTGGGAGTGAAGGGATCGTCCGTGGGTGCCCTGCTGGCCGGGGTGATGGTGAGCGTGTCGGGGACCGCCTGGGCCCAGGGGCCGTGGGCCGACGCCTGGGCGGCCGACGAGGGCGTGGGGGCGCTGTCGCGTGTTTCGTGCGAGCCCGGCGGTTCGCTCTTCGCGCCGGGGGAGATCTCGTTGCCGGAGCGCTCTGAGTACCGGCTGTCGTTCTCCGCCGACGGTCAGACGGCCTACTACCACGTGGACACGGCGGAGGCGCCGTACGGGACCATCTACGTGACGCACAAGGTGAATGGGCACTTCGGTCCGGGCGAGGTCGTGTCGTTCTCGGGGACCTTCCACGACTCGGATCCATTCCTCTCGCCGGATGGGCAGTCGCTCTACTTCTCCTCCATCCGACCGGTGGACGGCGTGGCGCGCGAGGACTTCGACCTGTGGGTGGTGCACCGCTCCGGCAACGGTTGGGGTGAGCCGCAGCACCTGGGCAACGCCGTCAACTCGCCTCGGCACGAGCTGTTCCCGAGCGTGAGCGCGGACGGGACGGTGTACTTCGCGAGCGGCAACTTCGAGACGGACTTCGACATCTACCGCGCGCGGCGCCAGGGCAATGGCTACGCCGCGCCGGAGAACCTGGGCTCGGGGGTGAACAGCCCGGACTTCTGGGAGTACAACCCGTGGGTTTCGCCGGACGGCAAGATGCTCATCTTCGCGTCGCTGAACCGCCCCGGGGGTTACGGCCTGGGTGACCTCTACGTGAGCTTCAACCTCGCGGGCCGGTGGACGCGGGCGCTGAACATGGGCCCGGCGGTGAACACGGAGAAGGACGAGTTCCACCCGACGCTGAGTCGCGACCTGCGTCGCCTCTACTTCGTGCGGCAGACGTGGAACCCGTTCACGCCCTCGGACTTCTACAGCCTCGACACGCGCTGCCTCTTTCGCTGAGTGAATGAGGGCCGCAGCGCTCCCTTCGTTCATCGCGAAGGGAGCGCTGCGAGCAAGCAACATGGCTACTTCGCTGGCAGCGGATTGGGCTGTCACGCAGGTGTCTTCCGGGCGCGTTCCCATGATCGTGTTGGACGCCTGACACCTCTGCGGAACGTACCCCTGGCGCGTCCTTGCCTTCTCCAGATGGGGGCTGCTCATGTCCGCGCGGGACAAGGATTGCCCTGGGGGGCGCATGAAGGCATTCGCGCTGGCTGCATTGGTCGCGCTCTCGGCCGGGTGCGCGACCGCGCGAGTCGTCAGGCTCGACACCGGAGTGGGCAAGCCGATTGTCTACACGCCGCCTGAGACACCCTCCGTCGAGATAGACGCCTTGGCGTTCCGCCGTGCGGTGACCCAGTTCGTCCTCGACTTGAGGTTGGACGTTGCCTTCAGACAGCTCGAGCAGCAGGACGGACGCCGCTCGCTCTTGGCCTCCTCACGAGGACTTGCCTCTGGGGTACAGGGTGTCTCCGTGCCCGCGTCATATGAGCGAATCTGCCAACAGCAGGACGAACCGAATGACTGCCTGAGTCTCTTGGCGGGCGGGCTCACGATGGGGCCCCTGGAACGCCGGATGCTGGCGCTCTACTTCGCGCTCGATACCGTCTGGGAAGGCGTGGGGGATGCGGTCAAGAACCTCGCGAATGGCGCGGCGTTGCGGGCCATGGTGACGACGATGATTGGCACGGCGCTGGTGATGCTGGTTGCGCCCGAGCCCGTGACCAAGGTCATGGCGGTCGCGCTGACGGCCTCGCTGATTGCCTATCTCGGCACCGGGCCCGTCTGGAATCTCGGGCAAGGCTTCCTGGGCCTGCTGGACGAGTCACGAGACGCCACGAGTTTCGCGGAGCTGGAGCGCGCAGGGCATCGGTTCGGAAAGGTGCTCGGCGACAACGGGGCGCGGGTCTTGATCGTCGTCGCGCTGTCGATGCTCGGCGGGAAGAACGCCATGGCGGCACCAGGCGCGAAGATGCCGGGTTTCGCATTGGCGGCGGCGCGGGCGGAAGTCGAAGGAGGATTCGTCCTGTCGGGCGCGCTGTCGGGTGGGGTGCAGTCCATCTCCGTCGGCTCGGCTGGGGCGCTGAATGTGGTGCTTTCCCCAACGGCGGTTGCCGCGGTCGCGATGGGGGCCGGTCCTCCTGGGGGGCGGCTGGCGCAGGGGCGGGCGGGGGCATTCCGGGCGAGCCCGACGGAGAGATTCACCACATCTGCACGGACAAGAACTCCATTTCAGAGTCGAGCGGAGGGCCGTGGACCCCGCAATTCGAAAAGATCTTCAGACGGGCCGGAATGAAGCTCAGTGTCCAGGCGAATCAGGTCAGGATTCGTGGGCACAAGGGGCCTCATCCTCGCGAGTACCACGAAGAGATCCTCCGCCGCATTACCCAGGCAACGCAGGGTTGCGAAGGTGCTGCCCATTGTCGGGCTGCATTGATGGACGACCTTGCACGGATCGCAGGTGACCTCGTAAGAGACGGCACCCACTTGCGGAAGCTCATTACAGGGGGCTTTGAGGGGTAGGCCATGGGACAGCGCTTCTATGATTTGAAGATCGATGTCCATGTTCCAGGGCGTTGGTACCTGTCAGAACCCACCACGGCTTCTGGCCTCGAGGTGGATGATATCTGGCGGTTCACGCGGGGGCGGCCCGTCGAACTTGACGAGCGGTTGCAGTTCCCGCTGTTTCGCCCAGGGACTCCGACGGACATCGAGTTCGCTGGCGCGGGACAGACTCCCGTCGTCAGCGACCGAGTTGCTTCCATCTTTCGCGAGAGTGCACCGCGCGACGTGCAGCTCTTTCCCGTGGAGGTTGAAGGTACGGGCGAGCCGTACTTTCTACTCAACGTGGCTCGAATGGTGCGTGCGATTGATGATGCCGCCTGTAAGGAAGTCCAGCGCTATGCTGTTGATGAGCCTGTTCAGGCTCATCGCGCGGGGCAGTATCGATCTGTCTCGGGTTTGAGGATTGATAAGTCAAAGGTTGGCGATGCCCGGGTGTTTCGCCTGTGGGGCTTCTTTCCTCCCATCATCGTGGCCGATGAAATCAAAGATGCGCTCATGGCCGCCGGTATCTCGGGCGCTCGCTTCGACGAGGTCTGAGCGCCCCGCTCAGCGCGAGTTCGACTGCTGGCGGATCGCGCGGGCCTCGGCGGCGTACTCGCCGGGTGACTGGCCGACGACGGACTTGAAGTCTCGGATGAAGTGCGACTGGTCGAAGTAACCCAGTTGCAACGCGAGGCTCGCCATGTCCGGTGCGTCCTCGGCTTCGAGCCGCAGGGCGGCTTCGTGCAGGCGGTAGCGCTGGAGGACCCACTTGGGACTCACGCCCACCGCCGCGTTGAACCGTCGCTGGAGCTGACGCACCGGCAGGCCCGCGCGCGCGGCGACCTGCTCCATGCGCGTGATTTCGGGGTCTCGCGCCAGTCGCTCCACCAGGTCGCGCAGCAGGACGATCTCCGCGGGCAGGACGGGGATGCGTGTGACGAGGAAGTCCTCGGCCAGCGCCACGCACCGCAGGGGCTCGGGCTCCGCGAGGATGGCGTCGCGCAGCGCATCGACGGCCGGTCCGAACACGGGCCTCGCGCTGACCGTGCGATCGGTCAGGCGTGACAGGGGCGCCCCGAGGAACGGCTGGAACGCGGCGGGGCGGAACTTGATGCCGAAGACGCGATCCTGCCCGCTCAGGCGTCGGCGGAAGCGCCGCGTCTGCACGCCGGCGAGCTGGCCGCGCCCTCGCTCGAAAATCCAGTGGATGCAGGGGTGCGGCAGCGTCTCGGCCTGGAGGGAGGGCAGGCCCCGGAGGTCCCACCGGACGCTCCAGAAGTGCTCGATGTAGGGCGCCAGCGCGGGCGCGGGCAGCCATCGCTCGTGGGCGATGCGGTTCGCAGGCGCGCGGCGCTGGAGGACGCCGCGCGGGGCGTCGAGGCGGGAACGACTCACTCTGTCGCATGGTAGGGAGGTGTCGTGTTTTTGCAATCCAGTCCGAGGACGCTCGCCTATGTCCCGGCCCACGATTTCCCAGCCCCTGCACTCCACGGGCGGCGGCTTGCTCCGCCAAGGAAGGACTTCACGATGAAGCACCGCGCCACTGGCCCCTTCGACGTCAAGGTGACCCCCATGCCTCCGGAGGCGCAGGCCAGCGACTCGCCCGTGGGGCGGCTGTGGCTCGACAAGCGCTTCCACGGTGACCTGGACGCGACGAGCTTGGGACAGATGCTCGCGGTGCGCTCCGCTGTCGAGGGCTCGGCGGGCTACGTGGCGATGGAGTGCGTGACGGGAACGCTGCAGGGGCGCACGGGCACCTTCTGTCTCCAGCACACCGGGACCGCGGTGCGCGGCGAGAAGTCGCTCACCATCACGGTGGTTCCGGACTCGGGCACGGGCGAGCTGCGCGGGCTGTCGGGCTCGGTGAAGATCCTCATCGAGAGCGGCGGCAAGCACTTCTACGACTTCGAGTACTCGCTGGCCGAGACGCCCTGAGCGCGGCGGCCCCGCTGCAAACCCTCAGGGCGCCGCGCCAGCGAATCGAATCGGGCGCGGCGCCAGGGTGAAGGCGCGCAGAGGCGCTATCGCCGCGAGTCGCGCCGGGCCTGCTGGCGTCGTCCCTGCGCGGTCCGGTGCGCCACCGTGTTGACCGAGCTGAAGCGTCGCTGCTTCTGCGCGCCGCCCCGAGACTTCTGTCGCCGCACGTAGCCCGCGGGCGCGGCGGCCTTCTTCGCGCCGCGGACCCGTGAAGCCTTCGCCGTCGGGGCCCGCCGGGTCGCCGTGGCCTTTCGCGCCGGAGCCCGCTTGCGCGCGGGGGTGGCGCGCTTCCCGGTCGCGCTCTTGCGGACCCGCGCCGCGGGCTTCGCGCTCGGTGCCGCACGCTCCAGGATCGCGAGCCGCGCCTCGAACCGTCCCAGGGCCTGTTGGAACAGCACCGCCTTGCGCCGGGTGTTCGCGTTGCCCTGGGCCCTGCGCCCGCGCGTGGCGGGACGCTTGCCGCGTGCTTCCCCCATCAATCGCCGCGCCCGCAGCGCATAGCGGTCCTTCATGCCCCGCGCCCGCTTCACCAGGGCCTTGAGTTCCCGCTGCGTCAGCGCCGCCAGATTGCGTGGAGCGCTGGCGAGCACCAGCCGCATCTCCCGCTCGTTCATCAACGCCGTCGCCGAATCCCTCACGCCACGCATGGGTGCCCTCCCTCCGAGACCTGCCTGTCCTCGCGAACGGTTGCCCCCACGCCCCAACCCGGCAAGGCGCCTTGCCGCGCCGCCCGCTCCGCCGCCCCACCCCCGGGCGCGGGCCGCTGTGTCCTCTTTGCCAAATGTTTCCCAGGGGTTGCCCTGCCTCGAGGCCTCATTTCGATTTCTGAATCGGCAGGACACAACTGTTTGTCGGATATTTCGAGAATAGGAGTACCTCTCCCCACTTTGGGTGCGCCGCCATGAAAGTTCGCAACGACCTTCCGAAGCCCGCCGTCTCCCGCACCCCCGACACGAAGCCCGCGAGCGCCTCTGGCCAGGGGGCGTCCAAGGGCGTGGGCTTCACCCAGGCGTCCAGCTTCGCGCCCCAGGCGCGCCCGGCCCCGGTGGCGTTGAAGAACACCCTCACGGCGCCCCCGAAGCCGGGCCCCATCGCGCTCGACAGCGCCCAGGGCAAGGCGGCCATCCAGACAACGGTGGACTTCCTCCAGACGCAGAACGCGCAGTCCGCGGGCAAGGGCATCGTCCCCGGGCCCGTCCTCAGCGGAGCCGACTTCTCGCCTCGCGCGGTGGAGCAGGACACCCTGGGCATGACGCACGTGCGGATGGACCGCGTCAGCGAGGGCACGCCCGTCTTCGGTGAGCAGGTCATCGGGCACCTGGCCAACGATGGCCGGGTGGAGAGCGTCACCGGAGACATCTCCGCCATTCCTCCGGGGCTGGGCTCGTCCAAGACGAAGCTGACCGCCGAGCAGGCGCTCTCCGTCGCGCAGCGGGACTTCGCGGGCAAGACGGACCGCGCGCCCACGACGGAGCGCGTCCTCTTCAAGGCGAACGATGGCGCGTACCACGTCGCGTACCACGTGGAGCTGAGCAACACGACGGACGTGGGCCCGGGCAAGGACCCGCGCAAGATGAACTACCTGGTCGACGCCAACACCGGGAAGGTGCTGGAGCAGTTCAACCAGTTGGGTGGCTTCGAGGGCGTGCGCGGCAAGAAGGGCAAGCCCACGACGACTCCGACGCCGCCGCCGACGACTCCGTCGCAGCCCACGCCCGCGGGCAAGGCCGACGACACCACGCAGTACAGCGGCAAGGTGCAGATCGGCAGCACGAAGAACGCGGACGGCACATACAGCCTGGAGGACAAGACGCGGGGCCAGGGCGTGGTGACGCGCGACGCGCTCAACCGCGACCCGGACTCCACCTCGACGAAGAACGCGCCCATCACCGACAACAACGACGTCTGGGGCGAGAAGACGGACTCGGCGCGCAACAAGGACGCGGTGGATGCGCAGTACGGCGCGCAGGCCACGTATGACTTCTACAAGGACGTACTTGGCCGCGACTCCATCGACGGCAAGGGCGAGAAGCTCGTCTCCGACGTGCACGTGGGCGACAAGTTCAACAACGCCTACTGGGACGGCGAGAAGATGAACTACGGCGATGGCGACGGCCAGACGTTCGGGTCGCTCACCACGCTGGACATCGCGGGCCACGAAATCACGCATGGCCTCACCGAGCGCACCGCCGGCCTGAAGTACCGGGGCGAGTCGGGCGCGCTCAACGAGGCGATGAGCGACATCCTCGGCACGGGCGTGGAGTGGCACGAGAGCAAGACGAACAGCGCGGTGAAGTTCGACTGGACGGTGGGCGAGGACACCTTCACGCCGAACAACGGCGACCCCACCGACGGCCTGCGGGACATGAGCGACCCCACGAAGGACGGTCAGTCGCGCGACAACTACTCCAAGCTCTACACCGGCATGCAGGACAACGGCGGCGTGCACCTCAACTCGGGCATCGCCAACAACGCCTTCTACCTGCTGTCCCAGGGCGGGAAGAACCGCACCTCCGGCACCGAGGTAAAGGACGGCATCGGCATCGAGAAGAGCCTCAAGGTCTTCTCGCGCGCGCTGACCTTCTACATGACGCCCAACACCAACTTCGCCCAGGCGAAGGAGGCCACCTTCAAGGCGGCCCAGGACCTGTACGGCAAGGACTCGACGGAGGCGAAGAAGGTGCTGGAGAGCTGGAACGCGGTGGGCGTGAAGTAGCCGCCCTCGCGCGGGCGCGGCGAAGCTGGGATCAAAGGTCTCCGTCCCAGCTTGGCCGGATGCCATCGAGCCACGGGCGGAGCATCTGGCCCACGAGCTCGATGGCGAGTCCGGTGTCCGTCCGCCGGAAGATGGCGTAGGGCGTGAACGACTCGTGGGGCTTCATGTCCTGCTCGCAGTCCTCGCGGGTGAACGGGGCGAAGAGCGGAATGGCCTCGTGGTTGTCGGGCCAGCAGAAGACATGGCGTTGCGCCTCGGCCTCCCAGCGCTCCTCGCCCGGAGGCGTGGCGAAGTTGGTTCCATCGTTCTCTTCGTCCCGAAAAGCAGCTTCCGTGTCGGGAGTCTCTCGCTCGGAGAAGAGGAGCCGGTGGTGGACCGCGTCATCTGCCTCGTCGTTCCAATATTGCGCGACGAGGAGCGTCGCGGAGCGCAAGCGCGGATGCTTCTGGAAGTGGTCGAGCACCAAGGGCTCGACCTTCGCCTTCAAGCGCTGCTCGCGCAGGACCGCGGTCTCCGCGGGGGAATACTTGGGGGTGGTCATGTCGTGCCCAGGCAGAGCGCCCCGTGTTCGCGGCGCGCGTCGTCGGAGCGCCGGTGCATGTCGCACTCGAGGATGAGGGGCGTGCCGTCCGCGCAGCGCTCGCGCGCCCACGCGGGCTCAGTGGGGCGAGGTGCCCGGTGCCTCGTCCGCGTGCTCGCCATGGGTGTACATGGTCTGGAGCGCGTGGAGCAGGACGCGCGGGTCGCGCTCACCGGGGTAGACAGGAGGTGGTTCCTTCTCGAGCCCCAGCAGTGAGAACACCGCGGCCTGCGCGGACCGCACCGAGTACTCCACGGTGAACACGACGTCCTTGGGCTGCTCGCAGAAGTTGCCGATGAAGGCGAGGTTCTCCCAGCCCTCCGGCACGACGTGGGGCCGGTCGGTGGGGCCGCGCGTGAGGAACTGGCTGGTGATGAAGGGCATCATGCAGGGGATGCTGTTCGCCCCGCGCAGGAGGGCGGGCAGCTCCTTCTGGAAGCCCAGGTGGTTGCACAGCTCGGTGAGCAGCTCCGCTCCCGAGCACTCCGACATGGGCTTCTGGACGAAGTTGCCCACGCGGTCGGGGAACAGGCCGTAGCCCCAGAACACGGTGACGCCCGATGGCTGGTGCCGGTAGTAGGGCTGGTGCGCGAGCACCACGGACATGAGCCAGTTCGAGTCCTTGAACGTCACCAGTCCGCCCTCGCCCGCGACGTTGCCGGTGAAGTCCTCCATGAGTCGGAAGAACAGCGGGTCCTGGAGGGTGACGGTGAACGAGGGCCACTTCGACTCATCCACCCGCTCGTCGAAGACCGAGGGCCGGCCGAACTCGGGGCGCCCCTGCGCGATGCGCTCCCACAGCATCCACGCGCCTCCGTCGCGCTTGGTGCCCTGGCCCTGTGGTGGCGCGCTCATCGAGCCGTAGCGCGTGCCCGAGGTCATCGAGCCGTTGGTGAGGAAGACGAGGTCGGACGCGTTGAGCGCGATGGTCCCGTCTCGCTGACCGCGGTGGAAGTGGATGCCGCTGACGCGCTGGCGGTCACCCGCGGGCTGGAAGTCCAGGTCCCGCACCTCCATGCCCAGCTCGAAGTGCACGCCCTGCCGCTGGAGCCACGCCTCGAGCGGCAGCACGACCGAGTCGTACTGGTTGAAGGGCGTGCGGTCCACGCCCGCCAGCGTGTTGATGCGGGGGAACTCGTGGACGAAGCGATGCAGGTAGCGCCGGAACTCGACGGCGCTGTGCCACGGCTGGAACGCGAACATCGTGGCCCACATGAACCAGAACGTCGTCTGGAAGAAGCTCGGCGAGAAGCACTCGTCCACGCGCTTGCGGCCCAGGGACGCCTCGCTGCGCGCGATGATTTCGATGAGGTCCAGCCGGTCCTTGCGAGAGAACCCCATCTGCGTCACGTCGAGCTTGCGGCCGTGCTCCACGAGCCGGCAGTGGGACTCGGTGGGGTGCGCCTCGTTGAACTGGTCGATGTCGTCCTTCACCGTCTGGCCGGGTCGGTCCAGGGACGGGATGAACGACAGCAGGTCGTAGGTGCAGCGGTAGGAGAAGTTGAACATCCGGCCGCCGCGCAGGATGTAGCCGTTCTCGGGTGTTCCGCCGCCGTCCAGGCTTCCGCCCAGGATGGGGCTCTCTTCCAGGATGAAGACCTGCGCGCCGGGGAGCCCGCCTTCGCGAATCAGATAGGCTGCCGTGGCCATGCCCGCGATGCCCCCGCCGATGACATAGGCCCTGCGCCCCGCCGCTGACTTCCCCGCCATGTCGCACCCCCGTGTCCGACCGCCAGCAAAGGGTAGGGTTCCCATTCCTCCCCAGGCATGTCCGAGCGAGCGGGAGACCAGGCGGTCGCTCATACCGGGCGGATGACGCGGTGGACTTCGGCTCGGATTCCAAAGCAAGAGGCGGAGTGCTGTGCCTCCAGCCCACGATTACCGTCGTGTCATGAACCTCACGGACCCGATGAAGGAGCCACAGACCATGCGAGCCAAGCGCCAGGCGATCGCCGCCGCCATTGAGCAGGACCCCCGCTGGGCGGCGGTCCGCGCCCGTGACGCGCACGCGGACGGGACGTTCTTCTATTCCGTCCGGACCACGGGGGTGTACTGCCGCCCCTCGTGCGCCTCGCGCTCCGCGCATCCTCGGAACGTCGCGTTCCACACCAGCGCGGCGGATGCGGAGCAGGCGGGCTTCCGCCCCTGCAAGCGTTGCAAGCCGGACCAGCCTCCACTCGCCGAGCGACAGGCGGCCCAGGTGGCCGAGCTGTGCCGGCTGTTGGAGCGCAGCGAGGACACGCCCTCGCTGGAGGCGCTGGCCCAGCACGTGGGCTTGAGCGTCTTTCACACGCACCGCCTCTTCAAGGCCGTCACCGGCGTGACGCCCAAGGCCTACGCGCAGGCCTTCCGCGAGCGGCGCGTGCGCGAGGAACTCGAGGCGCGCAACTCGGTGACGGAGGCCATCTATGGCGCGGGCTATGCCTCCTCGGGGCGCTTCTACGCGGATGCCCCCGCGATGCTCGGCATGACGCCCTCGCGCTATCGGACGGGGGGCGTGGACCTGGAGATCCGCTTCGCGATGGGACGCTGCTCGCTGGGAGACGTGCTGGTCGCCGCCACCGAGCGCGGCGTCTGCGCCATCCTCCTGGGGGATGATCCCGAGGCCCTGCTTCACGACCTGGAGCAGCGCTTCCCCCGCGCGCGGCTCGTGGGTGCCGATGCCGCGTTCGAGGCGTGGGTCGCCACGGTGGTCGGCCTGGTGGAGAACCCGCGCGTGGGGGTCACGCTCCCGCTCGACATCCAGGGCACCGCGTTCCAGCGGCGCGTCTGGGAGGCGCTGCGCGCCATCCCCGTGGGCAAGACGGTGAGCTACGCGGACATCGCGGACGCCATCGGTGCGCCCAAGGCGGTCCGCGCCGTGGCCCGGGCCTGCGCGTCCAATGCGCTGGCGGTCGCCATCCCCTGCCACCGCGTCGTGCGCGCGGATGGAGACGTGTCCGGCTATCGCTGGGGTGTCGAGCGCAAGCGCGCGCTGCTCGCACGCGAGGCCCGGTCGTGAGCGCGCTCGCTCCACGCCTCGCGCCCGCGCTGGACCTCTCGCAGCGCGTCGCCGCGCTCGACTGGGCTCGCATCGCCGCGGACCTGGATGCCCAGGGGGCCGCGCAGGTGGAGCGGCTGCTGTCGCCCACCGAGTGTGAGGCCCTCGCGGGGCTGTATCCCCGCGAGGACACCTTCCGGAGCCGCGTGGTGATGGGCCGTCATGGCTTCGGCCGAGGCGAATACAAATACTTCGCCCACCCGTTGCCGGACACCGTCGCGCGGCTGCGCGAGAGCTTCTATCCGCGCCTCGTGCCCATCGCGAACCGCTGGCACACCGCCATGGGCGTGGACGTCCGCTTCCCCGAGTCCCACGCGGACTTCCTCGCGCGCTGCCACGCCGCGGGGCAGCTCCGCCCGACGCCGCTGCTCCTGCGCTACGGCGAAGGGGACTACAACTGCCTGCACCAGGACCTCTACGGCGAGCACGTCTTCCCTCTCCAGGTGGCCGTGCTGCTCTCCGAGCCGGGGCGCGACTTCACCGGCGGCGAGTTCGTGATGACGGAGCAGCGCCCGCGCATGCAGTCGCGGCCCATGGTGCTCTCGCTCCGCCAGGGCGACGCCGTGGTCTTCGCCGTGCACCAACGCCCCGTCCAGGGCACGCGCGGCGTCTACCGCGTGAACCTCCGTCACGGCGTCAGCCGCCTGCGCTCGGGCGCGCGCCACACGGTGGGCATCATCTTCCACGACGCGACCTGACCGGCGAGCCGGGGCGCGCTCCGCGCCTGCGAACGCGGTGGACTTGCATGCTTATATTAGTGCTTATATATGCTCCGTGACGGGGGCGGGGCTGAGCCTGCCCGCTGCACAGGAGCGCACGAAGATGCGTGGAAGCCGAACCGCGACGTGGTGGCTGGGATTGCTCTCGCTGTCTGCCGGGGTCGCGTGGGGACAGCCGGCGCAGGCGCCTCGGGGAGCGCAGCCAGGAACCAAGGTGGAGCGCGCCGGTCCGCGTCTGCTCTCCGTCGCCGAGCGGGACGTCGTGCTGGATGCCAGCATCGCGGCGCTGCGCAAGTCGTACGTCTTTCCGGAGAAGGTGCCCGCGCTCGTCGAGCGGCTGAACCAGGCGCGCAAGGCGGGCCGCTACGACGGCGGCGACCCCATTCGCCTGGGGGAGCTCGTCACCGACGACCTAGTCGCGGCCTCGGGGGACCATCACCTCTACCTGGGCTTCGACCCGTCGCAGTACGAGGTTCTCCGGAAGGAGGCGGCCCAAGGCTCGGGCGCGAACGACGAGGACTCGTTCTGGCGCGGCTTGGCCACGCGCGACCACCACGGACTGGCTGAGCAGCGCATCCTCCCGGGGAACATCCGCTACCTGCGCATCACCGCTTTCGAGTGGGTGCGCGACCAGACCGGCTCCGTCTACGACGAGGCCCTGCGCTTCTTGAAGGATGGGGACGCCGTCATCATCGATCTGCGCGGCAATGGCGGCGGTTCGCACGGGGCGGTGCGCTACCTCGTCAGCCACTTCCTGGACGAGGACACGCTGGAGATGACGTTCCTGGACCGCTCGAAGCCGGATGAGCAGTCGCGCGCGCTGGGACACCTGCCGGCGGGGCGCCTCAAGGGCAAGCCGCTTTTTGTCTTGATTGACGGTGACGTCGCCTCGGCGGCGGAGGCCTTCGCCTACGACGTTCAGCAGTTCAAGCTGGGCGAACTGGTGGGCTCGAAGACGATCGGCGCGGCCAACAACAACCAGTTCCTTCCCGTGGCTCCAGGCTTCGTCTTGAGCGTGTCCATGGGCCGCCCGGTCCACGCCGTCAGCCACACCAACTGGGAAGGCGTGGGCATCTCCCCGACTGTGGAGACGGTGCCCTTCCAGGCCCTGGAGGTGGCTCAGTCCCTGGCGCTCAAGCGGTTGTCCCAGGCTCCGGGCCTCTCGCCCCAGGTTCAAGGCGAGTACGAGTGGGCTCGCGTGGGCGTGGAAGCCCGTCTGCATCCCGCGGAGTTCACGCGGGCGCGGCTGGAGCAACTTGCCGGGCGCTATGGCGACATGGAGGTGAAGCTGCTCGATGGCGTGCTGTGGATGTCGCGCCCCGGTCGCCCGACGCGCCGGTTGGCGCCCATGACGGCGGAAGGCCTGTTCTCGGTGGATGGGGTGGAGGCCATGCGCGTGCGCTTCACGCCCAAGTCCGTGGAGACGCAGTGGCGGGGGGCTCCCGGTCCTCGCGTCTACCCCCGGACCTGACCGGCCGGATTCACTTGCCGGGACGGAAGCGCATCACGCTCCACACCGAGTCGAGCGAGATGAGGCGCACGCCCTCGATGGCGTGCTTCGCGAGGTGGTTCCAGAGCACGTCCCGGTTGAGGTCCGTGTCGAGCTGCCCCGCCTTGGGATAGGCCGCCCAGGCGAGGCGGTCCGCCTTCGCGGCCTCGACGAGGGGCGCGCACTTCGCGTCCACTTCCGCCAGGGACTTGAAGAACACCAGGAGGCCCTCCGCCTTCGCGGAAGTGGTGACGGCGACATCGCCCAGGTCGACGTTCGCGGGCTTGCCCACGACGCGCAGCTTCATGCCGTCCTTCAGGTTCAACTTCTTCGCGAGGCTCAAGGGGACCGTCCTTCGGGCTGCCGAGGTGCTTGCGCGCCATCATGCCGCGAAGGAGTCCTGGAGCGAGGCGAGACCTCACGCCTCGCGCGGCAGGAGCAGGGACCACAGGCGCGTGTTCCGCAGGAGCAGGCCGGCCCACACGAA
The DNA here is from genome assembly GCA_016458225.1 of Myxococcaceae bacterium JPH2. Classification (NCBI taxonomy): domain Bacteria; kingdom Pseudomonadati; phylum Myxococcota; class Myxococcia; order Myxococcales; family Myxococcaceae; species Myxococcaceae bacterium JPH2. The sequence goes on from JAEMGR010000021.1 coordinate 133,846, forward strand.
GGCCGCCAGGTAGACCGGGAAGAGGGTGTGGCTGAACAGGGGGTTGCTCATCCGCACGTGGGTGGCGATGGCGCCGCCCAGGAACCCCGTCAGATAGATGGCGCCCAGCACCGAGGTGCGCGGGATGCAGTAGAGCGCCGTCCCCACGAGCACGAGCACGCCGATGGGCACCACCGCGCTCGCGTCGTAGCCCAGCTCGGTGGTGGCCGCGACGACGGGCGCCAACTGGAAGAGCTTGGTGATTCCGTCGATGAGCAGGAACACCACCGCGAGCCCGCTCAGGATGCGCCCCGTCCACAGCTGCTTCTTCGAAATGGTCTGCATGGGTCTCTCCGTGTGTTGGGCAGGGCTTGATTGCCTGCCTTCATCACGGCAACGAATGACCTCTCCATGGATCGACACGCCCCGCGTTTTTCTTCGAGCAGGCCCAAGTGCCCGGATTTCGAGGCCGGGGCGAAGCCGTCGCTACAGGGACTTGGACTGGGGTGAGCGGGGCGCCGGTGTGGGTGGGGTGAAGCCGCGCTCGCGCATCAAGGCGTCGAGCGTCGCGTCGCGGCCCCGGAAGGCGCGGTAGCCGTCGAACGGGTCCACCGTGTTGCCCACCGACAGCACGTGCGCGCGCAGCCGCTCCGCCACTTGAGGCACCTGGGCTCGGGGCACCTTGAGGAACGCCTCGAAGGCATCGGCCGCCAGCACGTCCGCCCACAGATAGCGGTAGTAGCCCGCTGCGTAGCCATCACTGGAGAACACGTGCCCGAAGTGGGGCAGGCGGAAGCGCATGCCGACCTCCGACGGCGCGCCGAGCTGCTGGCGCGTCTCCCGCTCGAACGCGGCCGGGTCGATGGCGCCCCGGGTGTCCAGGTGCAGCTTCAGCTCGACGAGCGCGGAGAGGAGGTAGTCGACCATGGAGTAGCCCTGGTTGAACGTGGCGGCCTTCTTGATTTTCGCCATCAGCGCCGCGGGCATGGGCTGGCCCGTGGTGGCGTGCCGGGCGAAGCGGTGGAGGACTTCCGGCGAGCCCACCCAGTGCTCGAAGAGCTTGGCGGGGAACTCGCCGTAGTCGCGCACCACGCGCGTGCCCGCGAGCGACGGATAGGCCACGTCCGAGCTGAGCTCCTGCACCGCGTGGCCGAACTCGTGGAACAACGTCTGGGCATCGCGCCAGGCCAGCAGCGCCGGCGTGCCGGGCGCGGGCTTCACGAAGGGCATGCTGCTGGCCACGATGGCCGTCACCTCGCCCCGGAAGCGCTCCTGGGTGCGGAAGGTCGTCGTCTGGCCTCCGTTGTATTTGCCCTGTCTTGCGTAGGGGTCGAAGTAGAAGAGCCCCGCGGGCCGGCCCGTCGCGCGGCGTGTCACCGCGAAGACGCGCACGTCCGGGTGATAGACGGGCACGCCCACCGCGGGCGTGAAGTCGAGCCCGAAGTACTCACCCGCCAGCCAGAACATCCCCTCGCGCAGCTTCTCCAACTGGAGGTAGGGCCGAATCTCGGCCTCGTTCAGGTCGTACTTCGCCTTGCGCACCTTCTCCGCGTAGTAGCGGTAGTCCCACGGGGCGATGGGCTCCTTCTGGCCCGAGCGCTCGGCGATGGCGCGCATGTCCGCCACCTCTTCATGGACCCGCGCCACGGCGGGCTTCCACATCGTCTCCATCAGGTCGAGGGCCTTCTCGGGAGTCTTCACCATCGTCGGCGCGAGCTGCCGATGCGCGAAGGTCGGGTAGCCCATGAGCCGCGCCTGCTCGGCGCGCAGCGCGAGGATCTCGGTGATGAGCGCGTTGTTGTCGTGCGCGTCGCCGTGGTCACCCCGGTCGTTGTACGCGCGCCAGACCTTCTCGCGCAGGTCGCGGCGGTCCGAGTACGTGAGGAAGTCCGCCACCGCGGAGCGCGTGTTGGCCACGAGCCAGTGGCCCGGCTGCCCATGGGACTCGGCCTCGGCCGCCAGCGCCTTGCGGACCGACTCCGGCAGCCCGGCGAGGTCCTCCTCGTGGTCGAGCACCACGGGCTGCGCCTCGTCCGCGACCATGTTCTGGGTGAACGTGGTGAAGAGCTGCGCGCGGCGCTGGTTGATGGCGGCCAACCGCTGTCCGCTCGCCGCGTCGAGCAGGGCGCCCGAGTCCACGAAGTCCCGGTAGTAGTCATCGACGAGCCGCTGCTGCTCCGGCGACAGCTTCGTTTTGGTCGCGGAGTCGTAGACCGCCTTCACGCGAGCGAACAGCTTCGCGTTTCGCGACGGCTCATCCCAGAACGCCGAGAGCTTCGGCGCCATCTCCCGCTCCACCGCCTGGAACTCCGGTGTGCCCATGAACGAGGACCACGCATTGTAGACGCGGTACACGCGGCTGAACGCCCGGCCCGAGTCCTCCAGCGGCACGAGGGTGTTCTCGAACGTGGGCGGCTCGGTCGAGTTCGCGATGGCGTCCACCTCGCGGCGGTTCTCGTCCATCGCCACCTCGAACGCGGGGCGGAACAGCTCCATCTTCACGCGGTCGAAGGGAGGCACCCCGCCCTGAGGCCCCGTCCAGGGCGCCAGCAGAGGGTTCGTCTCGGCCCGCGCGCTCAGCCCCAGCCCCAGCACCCAAAGACAGACGATTCTGTGGAAGGTCATGTCGGCAGAATAGAAAGTGATATTGTTTTGCTTCCATCGAATTGAATTCGGCAAGGAGCCCCGAGTGAGCACGCTGGACCGAATCGATCGTGAAATTCTGGCCGCCCTCCAGAACAATGCGCGGCTGTCCAACAAGGAGCTGGCGGCGCAGGTGGGCCTGGCCCCCTCGTCGTGCCTCACGCGCGTGCGGCGCCTGGAGACGGAGGGCGTCATCTCCGCGTACCGCGCGGACCTGGATGCGCGGAAGCTGGGGCTGGGGCTCCAGGCTCTCATCGCCGTGCAGCTCCGCCTCCACGTGGGCGAGGCGTTCGGCAGCATCGGGGACCACCTGCGCTCGCTGCCGGAGACCGTGGCCGTCTACTGCCTCGGCGGGACGACGGACTTCCTCGTGCACGTGGTGTGTCGAGATACCGAGCACCTGCGCATCCTGACCATCCAGTCCTTCACCAGTCGGCCCGAGGTGAGCCGCATCGAGACCTCGCTGGTGTTCTCGTTCTCGCGCTCGGGCCTGCCGGTGGAGCGCGGGGGCTGAGCCTGCCCGTTCAGCGCCGCGAGGGCTTCTCGGGCGCCTGGGGGAACAGCCGCTCCGCCATGTGACTCACGAAGGCCCGCACCTTGGGCGAGGGGTGGCGGCTGGCGGGCCAGAGGATGCGGTACGTGCCCACGTCCCGCGTGAAGTCCTCCAGGACCGAGACGAGCGTGCCCGCTCGGAGCTGGTCGCTCACGTTGTAGAGGGGCACGCACGTGACGCCGAGGCCCTGCTCCGCCATGAAGATCAACGGGTCGATGGTGGTCGCCACGATGGTCATGGGCAGCTCCAGCTCGAGCCGGGTGCGCCCTCGCTTCAGGGGCCAGCGCGCCAGCTTGCCCGTGGAGGGGAAGCGGTGGAGCAGGCACGCGTGGGACTTGAGGTCCTCGGGCGTGCGCGGGGTGCCGTGCCGCGCGAAGTACTCCGGCGTCCCGACGACGCGATAGCCGAAGCTCCCCAGCGTGCGCATCATCAAGCGCGAGTCATCCGTGCCGCCGCTGCGGATGACGGCGTCGAAGCCCTCTTCGATGACGTCCACCAGGCGGTCCGTGAAGTCGAGCTCCAGCTCGATGTCCGGATAGGCGCGCATGAACTGCGTGATGGCGGACAGCATCAGCGTGCCCGCCAGGGGCAGGCTGACGCGCAGCTTGCCGCGTGGCGCGGCGGTGGCCTGGGCCAGCTCCAGCTCGGCGGCCTCTATTTCACCGAAGATGCGCCGGCACCGGTCGAGGAACAGCGCGCCCTCCGCGGTCAGCGTGATGCTGCGCGTGCTGCGATGGAAGAGGCGCACGCCCAGGCGCTCCTCCAGCCGCGCCACCGCCTTGCCCACCGCCGAGGACGACACCCCCAGCTTGCGCCCCGCGACCGTGAAGCTCCGCGCATCCGCCACCTGAACGAAGGCGCTCAGCGCGCCGAGGCTGTCCATTCCCTGAACTCCATTGTGGACATTCCTGTCCGATGTATTCGGAACCTTAATCGGATTCTCCAAAATGGGTGGGGCCTTAGGTTGTGTCGCGGCGGTCCTCCTTGGCCGCGCCTTCCTCGTGGAGTCATCCGTGCATCCTTCATCCGAGCGCTTTCCCTGGTCCGGGCTGCTGGCCCTGGCGATGGCGGGCTTCATCGTCATCCTCACCGAGGCCCTGCCCGCGGGCCTGCTCCCCCTCATGAGCGCGGACCTCGGCGTCCCCGAGTCCCTGGTGGGGCAGCTCGTCACGTCCTACGCGCTGGGCTCGCTGGTGACGGCCATCCCCGTGACGGCCGCGACCTCGGGCTGGCGGCGCCGGCCCCTGCTGCTCCTGGTCCTCGTGGGCTTCATCGTCGTGAACACCGCCACGGCGCTGTCGAGAATCTTCGTCCTGACGCTCGTCACGCGGTTCGTCGCGGGCATGTTCGCGGGGCTCCTGTGGGCGCTGCTCGCGGGCTATGCGAGCCGAATGGTGGCCGAGCACCTGCGAGGCCGGGCCATCGCGGTGGCCATGGTGGGCGCGCCCATCGCGCTGTCGATGGGCATCCCCGCCGGAACGTTCCTGGGCTCGGTGATGGGGTGGCGCTCCACCTTCGGTGTCATGAGCGCGCTCACCGTGGGGCTCCTGGTCTGGGTGTTGAGCTCGGTCCCCGACTTCGCGGGGCAGACCTCCGAGACGCGTCTGTCCTTGCGCCGGGTGGCGGCCACGCCCGGGCTGAAGTCCGTACTCTTCGTCACCTTCAGCTTCGTGCTCGCGCACAACATGCTCTACACATACATCGCTCCGTTCCTGGCCCCCTCCGGGCTCGCGGGGCGGGTGGACGCCGTCCTGTTTGTCTTTGGCCTCGCGGGCCTGGTGGGCATCTGGGGCGTGGGCGTGCTGATTGATCGCTGGCTGCGGGCGCTCGTGCTGGGGAGCACCGTGCTCTTCCTCGGCGCGGCCGTGTCGCTGGGCGTGAGCGGGGCCGTGGCGGTGGTGGCCTATGTCGCGGTGGCGGTGTGGGGGCTCGCGTTCGGCGGCGCCGCGACGTTGTTCCAGACGGCCTCGGCGAACACGGCGGGCAGCGCCTCGGACGTGGCGCAGTCCATGGTGGTCACGGTGTGGGGGATGGCCATGGCGGGAGGTGGACTCGTGGGCGGTGTGCTGATGGAGACCCTCGGCGTGGCGTCCCTCTCCTGGGGCGTGAGCCTGCTCCTGGTGTCCACGCTGCTCGTGACCTGGCAGGCCCGCGCCCACGGCTTCCCCGCCGCGTCGCGAGGGTGAGCGCGCCGCGCGCGGAGGGGCGTGTCACGGGGCCGCGAATTCGACCAGGATGGCGCGATGGTTCGAGCGGCCTTCGTTCAGGAGTACGGCCAGGGGCGCATGGAGTCCGAGATGCGCGCCGTGCTCGACGTCCTCCGTGCGCGGGGTGTGCCCGTCGAGCCGTTCCTGGCCAAGCGGCTGGAGCGCCGACAGCTCCCCGTGTCGCGGGACACGTTGGTCGCGGGTGACGTGCCCACCGTGCTGGGCGCGTTGAAGCTCCTGGGCATCGAGCCACCGCCCACCTGCGACTATCCCCCCAGCCTCGCGGCCCTGCTGCACCGACGCGTGTGGCCGAGCACCGTGCGGCAACTGAAGGCCCTGGTGCTTCAAGGCGCCACGGGGCCTGTCTTCGCCAAGCCGGGTGAGCGGCGCAAGCGCTTCACGGGGCACGTCTTCCGCGACGTGGACGACCTGCTCGCGCTGGAGCACGCCTCGGCGAGCACGCCGCTGTGGTGCTCCGAGGTCGTCCAGTGGCAGAGCGAGTTCCGCGTGTTCGTCCTCCGCGGCGCCATCGTGGGGGTGCGCCACTACGCGGGAGACCCCTCGGTGCGGCTGGACGAGGCGCGCGTGACGGAGGCCGTCGCGACCCTGGAGGCGGCGGGGGAGGGCACGGCGGGGTACGCGGTCGACTTCGGTGTTCTCTCCACCGGTGAGACGGCGCTGGTGGAGTGGAACGATGGGTTCTCGCTCGGGGCCTATGGGCTGCCGCCGGAGGAGTACACCCAGCTCACGGTCGCGCGGTGGTGCGAGCTGACGGGTGTCTGACGCCGCGCGGGCGTGAAGGGATAGGCTGCGGCGCGTGGACCTCTTCCAGAACCGCATCTGGCTTCGCGAGGCACGCCGCCGCGCCCTGCATGCCTCGGGCTTTGGCTACTTCCGCGCGTGGATGAAGGGCGTGGTGACGTTGGAGGCCCTGCGCTCGGTGCAGGACCTCGAGCCGCTGGATGTCCTCATCTCCTTCGGTCGGTATGCGCGGGCGCTCGCGCTGTTGCGACGCGCGGGGCCGGACGTGCCCTTCGAGGAGCGCATCGTGCGCGAGGCGGCCTGTCTCTGCTTGCTCGGGCAGGGGGCCGAGGCGCGGGATACCCTGGGGCGATTGCCGCGCCCGTGGGGCCTCGCGGCGAGCTGGCTTGCGCGACTGCGAGGCTGGGACGACTTCGGCTCGGAGGACTTCGCGTGGTTGCTCGCCGCGCGCTTCGCGGTCCGATGGCCTCCGGTGACGGAGGCTCGGCTCGCGGCGTGGCGCCGCGCCAACGTGTTGTCCGCGTGGGATGACGCGCCCCCGTCCGCCGCGTGGCAAGCGCGCTACTTCCCTCACGCGCCGGAGGTGGCGCTGTGGGCCGCGCTCCAGGAGGTCCGTGAGGGCCGGGCGGAGTGGGGCACCGTGGTGCCCGCGCTGGAGCTGGCCACGCGCGCCTGGCCGGAGCTGTGGAGCGTCCTCGTGATGGACCCGTGGTTCCAGCCCTTCGTCACGCCTCCTCGGCCGTTGCCGCCCGCGTTGCCCGCGCCGCTCCTGGAGACGCTGGGGCCGTGGCAGCTCGTGTCCGTGACGCCCGTTCGAGACGACGGCGGGGTGGGCATCCCCTTGGGACCGGACTGCCCGGAGCCGGCGGACTTCGAGGGGCACGGCCTGTTCACGCTGGAGGATGCCCAGGGGCCGCTGGACGCGCTCGATGCTCGTGCGCGGGTGCCGCCCTGTCAGCTCATGCTGGGGCGGCACCCCGACCGCTTCGAGGGGCGCTACGACGAGGACGTGCTCGGCCCGCTGCGCGCGTTGGCGCCTCGGGCCGAGCCCTCCTGGTTCTTCATCCAGGACCTCCAGCACGACTTCGCGGATGAGCTGGTGCTGGGGCAGGGCCGGTATGGCTTCCGTCGCTGGCCGCTCGACGGGGAGGACCTCCCGGCCCTCCTGCGGCGCTTGGCGCGCGAGCCCGAATCACGCTTCCTGTCTCCGGAGTTCCAAGCGCGACTCCGGAGCCTGGACTGACACGGCGACGCGCGCTCAGAGGTACTCGTCCAACCAGTCGAACATGCGCTGGTTGGCCACGGCCGAGGCACCCTCCTGGCAGTGCAGGAGCCCCGTGTCCTCCTCGGTGAACAGCAGGTAGTCCTTGGGGCACGTCAGGGCGTCGAAGAGCTGCTTGGCCTGTCCACGCGAGAAGGCCTCGGCGGTGCCGTCCATCACGAGCGTGCGGCAGCGGATGCGGTCCACGACGGGGACGTTGGTGAAGTCCCGCAGCTTGAAGAGCAGCTCCGACGGCTTGCTGGCGCCGTGCTTGTTCATCGAGTCCCGCATGTACCAGCGGTACAGGAACACCGCGTCCATGAGCTGCGCCATCTGCGCGTCGAACGCGGCGGGGTCGGTGTCGAGCAGGGGCAGCAGGTCCGGGAACAGCTCGCCGAACTGCGTGAACATCGCCTGACCCCAGTTGAGGACGCCGGGGTTGGGGATGAGGATCTTGATGCGCCGCTCGAAGGCCGCCGCGCGGGGAACGAGCGCGCCGCCCATGCTCCAGCCCAGCAGCGCGATGCGCCGAGGGTCCACTCCCGCGATGCGCACGGCGAAGTCGATGACGGGCGTGATGACCTTCTCCCAGTCCGGGCGGAAGGGCAGGCCCAGCTCGCGGATGGCCATGCCCTGGCCGGGCGCATGGACAATCAAGCAGTGGTAGCCGCGCGCCAGCGCCGCGTCGATGACGTACTTGGACTCCTCGGGCCACGCGTCCCGTCCCTGCTGGAACACGAGCAGCGGCGCGAGGGCGTGCGCGCACGGCGAGCGGAAGAAGTAGCCGGGCAGCTTGGTGCCCTCGTACGGAATGCGCACCGCCACCGCCGGCAGCTTCAAGAGCGCGATGGCCTTGTTGTACGCCTCCACCGCCTTGCGCCCCGTCTCCACCACGCTGGGGTGGCTGGGCTCCGGGTGGTGGATGAGCGCGGCCCGGTAGTAGTTGGCGGCGCGCAGGTACGCCTGCCCGGCGCTCAGCGGGTGCCGGCCCGCGAGGCTCGCGTCGCCCATGGAGCGGATGCGGTCCGCGGTGCTCACCCACTCCGTGGGCCAGCTCCAGTCATCTCCCGCGTTGATGCGATGGGCCGTGTCGAGCACCTCGCCCACGTCCGCCTGCGCGCTGTACGTCGCGGCCAGGAAGTGGAGGAGCTGGCTCTCCATGATGGGGTCCTCCAGCAATCCCAGCTCATACCAGGGCCGCGATGACGGGTCGGGCGCGTCGGCCGTGGGCTGGGAGGGCGCGGCGCTGGCGGGCGCGCCTCGCAGCAGCGCGAGCCCACCGGTGATGCCCAGGCCCGCGTGGAGCAGGGAACGGCGATTCATCGAGATACCCATGTGCTTCAACCTCCGACCACGGATGTTGGATTGTCAGGCACAAGCCATGTCTGTCTTGTGGCCGCTGACTCGAAAACCGCGCGCGCTCACTTGTGTCACCGGTGGCTTCGCGGCTGAGTCGGAAATGCCAGACAATCAAATGTCTTGGATTGTTCGTGCAAAAGCATGCCCGAGCCGGGCCCGGCCTCGCTCGCGCACGTCTGGGTTCAATCAGTTGATTTAATCATGTGGTTGAGGTGGTGGGATGTCAAGGCCGGGACGGGAGCATGGACTGGCCAACAGTCCGGCGGCGCGCGAGGGGAGGCGGGGGAAGGGAAAGGTCTAGCGTCCCGACTTCGCGGGTCAGGTTCTGGCCTGGCGTCAACCGGAGGGAGGGAATCCATGAGGGTGTCTGGGAGCCGTTCGGCCGCATTGACCGTCGTGGCGTGCCTGGGGTTGTGGGCGGGAGGGGCCGCAGCGCAAGAGGTCTCTCCGAGGGGGAAGACGAGCTACATGCCCGTGGACCAGACCGAGCCGTTCTCGGAGGTCATGGCGCGCATGAAGGCGGACAAGCCCAAGGTGGAGGCGCGCCACCAGCAGCTGCTCGTGCAGCGCTACGACCTGGGGAACAAGCCCGCCTCGGGCGTCACGATGTCGCGAGGCAAGCCGGTGCAAGAGGGCGTGCGGGTGAAGCTGCCATCGGGCGTCACGTGGGACTCGCTCGCGGCGATGAGCCCCGAGGCCATCCGGGACAAGGGCATCTTCCCGCCCGGGCTGATGCCCCTGCCGCATCCGAACCATCCGGAAGGCGGCATGCTCTTCCCCAAGTTCCACATCAACGAAATCAAGCAGCAGGAGGGCCGCGACCTCACGCGCTTCGACCTGGACTTCGACCTGCCAGACCACTTCCTGCCGGAGTTCCCGCCGCCCATCTTCCTCACCACGCGGCCGGACCTGGGGGACGTCTCGCAGGGCAAGCTCGTGACCCTCATGAACGTTCAGGATCTGTTCAATGGCATCCTGAATCCCAAACAGCTGGAGGGGCTCCGGCTGCTCGTCACGCCCTTTCCCCAGCAGCAGTTCAACCAGACGGCGGACCGCCGCTCGGAGCTGCCCAGCCGGGGCGTGTCGTGCTTCGACTGTCACGTGAATGGGCATACCAACGGGGCCACGCACCTGGTGGGAGACATCCGCCCGCAGGAGTTCCGGCACCGCATCGAGACGCCCACGCTGCGCGGGGTGAACATCCAGCGGCTGTTCGGCTCGCAGCGCGCGCTGAAGACGGTGGAGGACTTCACCGAGTTCGAGCAGCGCGCGGCCTACTTCGACGGCGACCCGGTCATCGCCACGAAGAAGGGCGTCAACATCCTGGAGCGCGGCAGCCAGGTGCACTTCATGGCCGAGGTGGAGGAGCTCTTCGACTTCCCGCCCGCGCCCAAGCTGCGCTTCGACGGGAAGTTGGATCCGAAGAAGGCCACGCCCGCGGAGGCGCGAGGCCAGGAGCTGTTCTTCGGCAAGGCGCAGTGCTCCGTGTGCCACACGGCGCCGTATTACACCGACAACCTGATGCACAACCTCCGGGCCGAGCGCTTCTACAAGCCCGTGCTCATCAACGGCGAGGTGATGGGCGCCGACGGCCCCATCAAGACGTTCCCGCTGCGCGGCATCCGCGACTCGCCGCCCTATCTGCATGATGGCCGCCTGCTGACGCTGGAGGACACGGTCGAGTTCTTCAACCTCATCCTGGAGACGCGCCTGACGGCGCAGGAGAAGAAGGACCTGGTGGCGTTCATGCGCGTGCTGTGAGAGCGGGCACGCCTCCGCGCATCGCGCCGGTTGTCGCTGCCGGCGCGGTGCTGCTAGGGGGAGAGAACACCCGCGCGGCCATCCCGTGCCGTGCCTTGCCTGTTGGGACATACTCGTGGCTCACCCGCTCTTCGATGCCGTGGTCCGTGGCGATGTCGCCGCGGTCCGAACGTTGGCCGCTTCCTCCGTGGGAACCCCGCTGGTGGACGAGTTCGGTCGTCCGCCGCTCAGCGTGGCCTGCGCTCGCGCCGGAGAGGTGTCCCTGGACGTGGTGCAGGCGCTGCTCGACGCCGGGGCGGATCTCCACGCCGTGCAGGGCAAGGCCAGCGACGAAGAGGCGGGCTGGACGGCGCTGCACCAGGCGTGTCTGCGGGGCACCTTCCCGTCGGCCATCGAGGTGGTGCGGTTGCTCCTGGAGCGCGGCGCGAACCCTCGCGGGAGCGGGAGCGACGGTGGCTTCACGCCGCTCTACTTCGCGCTGACCACCCATCACCTCGGTATCGCCGAGGCGCTCTTGAAGGCGGGCGCGTCCGCCAGCGCGCCGCTGAAGACCGGCACCCCGCTGCACCATGTGGCCGCGCTGTTCCGCGACCGCAAGAAGGGGGAGTACGAGGAGGACGAACTCGAGTCGATGGCCACGGACGCCGTCCAGCTCCTCCTGGCTCACGGCGCGGACGTCCAGGCGCGGGATGCTCAGGGAGAGTCGCCGCTGGCCAAGGCGCTGCTGTACCGCCTGCCCGCAGAGGCCATCCTCGCACTCCTCAAGGCGGGCGCTCCCCTGGATGACCGGGTGGATCTGGGCACGCCGCCGGAGGTCCTGCGCTGCTCGACACCGGCCATGGCCATCGGTCTGGGCCAGCCGCCGGCGGTGCTCGCGGCCATGCTGGAGCGCGGCTTGGACACGTCGCCCTCGACGGAGCCCGAGGGTCAGAACCTGCTGCACTTCGCGGCGATGAAGCGCTTCGATGCGGTGGACCTCATCCTCAATTCACGGCCGAAGCAGGACGTCGATGCGCGCGACGAGAGCGGCGCCACCGCGCTGTTCCTCGCGGCTTGGACGGGGAAGCTCAAGAGCGTCGAGGCCCTGCTGGCGCGCGGCGCGAACCCGGACCTGCCGGACTCAGGGGGCAACACCCCGCTGCACACGGCGGCGCGCAATGGTCATGACGACGTGGTCGCGGCGCTGCTCGCGGGCGGCGCCAACCCCCGCTTGCTCAACCAGGCGAAGGAGTCGCCGGCGGACCGGGCTCGGAAGCAGGGCCACGCGGCCCTCGCCGCGAAGCTCAGCTGAGTTCGGCGCGCAGCCAGGCCTTGAACGCGGTCACATCCTCGCGCGCCGTCAGCGGGCGAGGGTGGACCACCCAGTAGCCGAAGTCATTCGGCACGGTCTGCTCGAAGGGTTGGATCAGCCGTCCGGCCCGCAGGTCCTCCGAGGCGAGCGTGAGGCGGCCCAGGGCCACGCCCAGGCCCGCCTTCGCCGCCTGGAGCACGAGGCTCGCGTCGTCGAAGCTCAGCCCCGGACGGACCTCCACTCCCTCCGCGCCCGCGGCATCCAGCCAGCGTCGCCAGCCATCCTTCGGGGTGTCGTGCAGGAGCGGCAGCCGCGCGAGGTCCGCGGGCTTGCGCAGGCGACGCGCGAGCGCGGGGCTGCACAGCGGGCTCAGCGTCTCCTGTGACAACAGCTCGGCCTTGAGGCCCGTCCATCGGCCCAGGCCGGAGCGGATGCCCAGGTCGAACCGCTCGTCGAGGAAGTCCCACAGCTCGGCGGAGCTGCTCACGTGCAGCGTGAAGTCGGGGTGGGCGCGGCGGAAGGACTCCAATCGCGGCAGCAGCCAGCAGGTCGCGAAGGAGGGCAGGACGGTGAGGCGCAGCGGGCCTTGCTCCCGTTCGTGGAGGCGCGCGGTCGCCTCGGACATGCGATCGAACGCGGGGGTCAGCTCGCGCAGGTACGCCGCGCCTCGGGCGGTGAGGCGCAGGGCGTGGCCGCGCCGCTCGAACAGCGTCACGCCGAGCCAGTCCTCCAACTGCCGCACCTGATGGCTGATGGCGGCCTGGGTGACGCACAGCTCGGCGGCGGCACGCGTGAAGCTCAGGTGCCGCGCTCCCGCCTCGAAGGCTCGGAGCGCGCCGAGTGGTGGCATGCGGCGCATGGTCGATGAACCCCGTTTATCGAGCGCGCGAGGATAGCTCGCTGGGGCTCCGCTCCGAAATGAGGTCTGTCTCTCGCGACGAAACGACGCACGTGCGCCGAGGGTACGCGGACATGATCTCCCCCGAAGTCTGGTTGCTGTTCATGGGCTACACGGTCCCCATGGTGTTCAGTCCCGGTCCGGGCAACACCGTGCTCGCCACGGCGGGCGGGCGCTTCGGCGTCCGGGGGACCTTGGCATTCTGGCTGGGCTTCGAGGTCGCCAACGTCGCCCTCTGCATCCTCTACGGCCTGGGGCTGGGGCGCGTGCTCCACGCGGTGCCGTGGCTGTACCCGGTGCTGCACTGGGGCGGCGTGGTGTACCTGCTGTATCTGGCGTGGGGCTTCTTCCGCTCCTCGGCGGCGCCGGCCGAGGAGCGCGAGGCGCTCGGTCCACCGGGCTTCGGTGAGGGGCTGCTCGCGGTGGCGCTCAACCCCAAGATCCACTCGATGGTCCTGGTGATGTTCTCGCAGTTCCTGGACCCGGCGCAGTCGCTGGGCGCTCAGGTGGCTCAGCTCACGGTGGCGTTCCTGGTCGTCTGCGTGGTGTGCCACTTCCCGTGGATCTACGGCGGGAAGCTCATCCTGGGGCGCTTCCATGGCGAGCGCGCCGTTCGCATCCAGGGCTGGACGTTCGGCGCGTGCATGCTGGCGGTCGCGGGCTACGTGGCGCTCGCGTGAAGACGCGTCACCCGTTGGGGCCGAGGTTCGTCGGAACCTCGACCGCGCGGGTCCACACGTAGCGCTGGGCGAAGTCGCAGCCCAGTCCCGCGTTGGGACCCAGGTGAGCGCCATCCGCCACGCACATGGGCGCGAGGGACGCATCCGGCGCGCAGGCGCGAGCGGGCGCGGCCTGGGGCAGGCTGGTGACTTCGTATTCGAGCGTCGCCACGCCGGAGGACAGGTCCACGCTCACGCACGTCACCTTCGTGGTGTGCGCGCCGAGGAACCACTCGACCGCCGAGTAGAGGCCGGTCGCGGAGCCCTCCCCGGTGAAGGAGAACGACGCCGCGAGGACGTCTCCCGGCTGAGGGCTGGGGTGCTCCAGGAAGAACGCCTGGGTGGCCTCGTGCGTGTGCGGCCGGCTCGCGAGGTCGTCCAGGTAGCGCTCATCCAGGACGGTGAAGCGGTCCGTCCCATCCGGCAGCGTGTCCCACTGGCCGAGCGTTCCCGGCTTCTGCTCGCGGAGCCACGGGCCCCAGAGCTTCAACCAATCCCCCCGCAGGCCGTCATGGCGCGGCAGCCCCCCGAAGTCGGCGCGGGACAAATCCTGGAGGACGGTGGCCGCGCGCGAGTCCTTGCCCGCCACCGCCGACACGCCCTTGTCGAGCAAGCTCAAGCCCCGCTCCGCCCCCGTGAAGGCCAGCGCGACCGTCGCCTGCGTCACCTGCTCGATGGAGGGGAGCTGGAGGTCTGTCTTCGGGAGCGAGATCTTCGGCGCGACCGCATCCTTGACTCGGGAAAACCATGACATGGGCGACCTCGTTGAAGTTCGGAGCGTCCGGCGGGCCTCCAATCAGTTATCGCGCCTTCGCGCTACGGGTTGCTTCCGACACACTTGATCGCCTTCTGGGTTACAAAAGACCCGTCTTGCATGTCGGGTATGGGGCACGCCTGAGAGGGAATAGGGCGGGGTGGGAGGAGTTGAGCAGCCCCGCCGACGAGTCACTCCCTCTCGCTGCGTTGGAGTCCACCCGTGACGCTCTTGCCCCTCCTGTTGGCCTGCATCGCGTACCCGCCCGACATTGCCGAGAGCGAGCCCGCGGCGAAGGAGGCAGCGGCCCGACAGGAGCGCCCCGCTGTCATCAAGGACGTCCGCGCGGCCCCCCTCCCGAAGGACAAGGCGAGAGAGAGGGGGGCGCCGCGCCTCTCAGCTCCGAGACCTGAGGCACGCCACGACCGCCGCGGCGAGGTTCGAGGCACGCGGCTCGCCGATTCGAAATGACCAGAGGTTCGTGACGTAGCCGAAGCCGACACCGGCATCCGGGTCGGCGAAGGCGATGGATCCGCCGGAGCCAGGGTGGCCAAACGACCCTGGCCCGACCAGCGGCATCGGTGGGCATGCCCGCCAGAACCCGAGCGACATGTAGAAGGACCGGTTGGCGGGAACATCGAGTCCCGGCGGCAGTCCATTCATCCGCGTCTTGTCGGTGTGGACCTCGGTCATCTTCTCGACGGTCGCCGGATTCAACAGGCGCACGCCATCGACCGTGCTCACGGTGGCCGCATACATCCGCGCCAGCGAGTGCGCGTCCGAGAACATGTTCCCAAAGGGGAACTCCGCCGCGCGGAAGGCACGCGTGTTCATGTAGCCGCTGGAGTGATCGAACGCGCCGCCGAGCTGTCCGGCGCGAGCTTGCACGGAGTTGGGCCCCCACACGGCGTTCATCCAGGCGATGACCGTGTCCCGGTCGAGGCCGGTGGTTTCGATCATCCCGGCGGTCATCTCCTCGAGCGTGAACGGGGCGGCGTACTCAATCCGCGCCACCCGTCCCTCTTGCTCCGACGGCAGTCCGATCCACGCGCTCAGCCCGAGTGGGGCCGCGACCTCGTTGGCGAAGAACGTGCCGAGCGAGGTGCCGGTGATCCGCCGCACCACCTCCCCCACGAGGAACCCGAAGGTCATGCTGTGGTAGACGTGCTCGGTGCCCGGCCGCCACTCCGGCTTCTGCGCTTCGAGCGCGCGGATGACCGGATGCCAGGCGCAGGCGTCCTCGAAGGTCAGCGGACCATCGACGAGCGGCAGACCGGCTTGATGGGAGAGGAGCCAGCGCACGGGGATGTGCTCCTTGCCGGCGGCGCCGAACTCAGGCCAGTACTTGATCACCGGGGCGTCCAGATCGAGCTGGCCGCGCTGAGCGAGCAGGTGGGCGCAGATCGCGGTCGCGCCTTTGGTCGTGGAAGCGACCAATGCGAGGGTGTCCTTGTTCCACGGGCGGTTCGCCTCGCGATCCGCCAGGCCTCCCCACACATCGACCACGGGACGGCCGTCCGCGTAGACACAGCACGCCGCGCCGACCTCGCCGGGCGACCCTTCGAAGTTCGTCCGGAAGACGTCGGCCACGCTTCCCCAGCCATCCTCGACGTGGCCCTGCATGACGGTCCTGCTTGCCGTGTTCAGCATGCTGTATGTCCTTTCGAGTGAGGTGAAGGCGAAATGCTCGCGCCGCGCCGCAGCACCTCGGGTCGTGCTTGGCGAACGGGTGCCCCGTGTTGATGTTTGTATTTGGGCGCGGTGAAGGGTGCTGCCGCCATCGCCGGCCCGAGCAGCACGTGGGCTCGGTGCGGGGGGATGGGCGTGGAGTTGCTTGGGAATGCCGCACGTCGATGACGTGCAGGGGCGCTATGAGGCCTGCTTGGAGGCTGCTTCGGCGGCTTGGGCGATGGCGTGGGTCAGCCGCTCTCGCTCCCGGATGATCCATGCCCCCTTCGGATAGTTCCGGACGAACGCCTCGATGAACTCCACCGGATCATCCCCGACGATTTGGCGGATGGGGGTTTGGTTCGCCGCGCTCTGTTCGAACAGGTCGACGAGGTCCGCGTACATCGCTGTCCCGTCGCCCCCCGTTCCAAAGTACGTCAGGTATCGCTCCAGGGCATCGACCGCCGCGCGATAGTTCTCGGGGAGCTGTTTCACGCGAGCTTTGTACTCTCGCCATTGTTTCTTCTCGCCAATCACCGTCGAGATGAACTTTGAGATGAGCATGTCATTGACCTCCGTGTTGGAGTTGTTGGATTCGTTCCGCGAGGAAGCTCCAGGTGTTCCAGAACTCTTCGAGGTATTCCTGCCCCTGCGCGTTGAGCGAGTACACCTTGCGCGGCGGCCCCTTCTCCGACGGGACCTTCTCCACGTCGACCAGACCGCGCTGTTCGACTCGGACGAGCAGCGCGTAGACGGTGCCCTCGGCGATGTCGGAGAAGCCCAGCTCCTTCAGCCGCGCCGTGATTTCGTAGCCATAGGCGGGCCGCATGGACAGGAGCGCGAGGACGATGCCCTCCAGGATTCCCTTCAGCATCTCCGTCATCTGCTTGCCCACGGCGCGCTCTCCATCTACTTAGCGTTGCTTGGTACTGGTACTTAGTAACGCAAAGTAGTGGGGATGGCAAGTGGACCTGTCGGCCCGCCGAAGGCGTCCCTAGACCTCTTCGAACTCTGCTCCGGTGACGTGGGCGCGCTCCAGGGCCGCCTTGATGTCCTCGGAGACGATGAGCACGCCGGTCCATCCCCAGGGGCGGAACACCTTGGCCTCACCCACCGCGGAGGGCTCAATCCGCATCCCGTAGACGCTGCGGTACATGCCGAGCTTGTCGGGCCGTTCGTCCTCGGGCTTCCAATACATGACCTCTTCCGAGGCCTCGTCGTCGATGCATCGGATGAGACGCGTTGCCACGAGAATGAGGTACTCGTCGGGGCAGCCCTTGATGTCCACCGGAATCAATTGCACGTCATTGGGGGCCATCTCCGCGAAGAGCATGGCGGCCCTGATGTGAACCACGGGGGTCGAACCCGTGCCGCGTTCTGCCCGAGGACTTCCCCGTACGCCTCGCTCGCTGCGCGGAGCTGTGTGGACTGGCCAGCAGCGGGCCATCCGTCAACAGGCGCAAGCAGTCGCCGGTCTGCCCCTTCCGCTTGCACCACAGGCCATAGGCGCGCGTGAGCTCATCGTCAGCGTAGGTCTCCAGCAGGTGGGGGCCATCCGCGTCCTCTGGACGCTGGGGCGTCAACCGAGGCGGCCGGCTTTGATAGCCGTACACCCCACTGCGTGACGGAACGCCGAACAGGTCTCTGGCCTGCTGCATGGGACTGCTCTGCGGATGTACGTCTCGCGCGAGTCCCGCGACTGCGCCTTCAAACTCGTCGTCGTCGAGTTCCGCCGCCTCCAACTCCTCGCCTGGCTCCTCGCGCGGAGCAACGACGACAACCTCACGACCGGTTTCCAGCCGCACGACTCGACTCGTCGCGCAGCCGGAAACGACCGTGAGCAAGAGCAGCGGCACCGCCCATCGAAGCAGCATGCAGTGTCCCCCCGGCATGAGGCCCGCCACAGCGTAGGGCCAGTCGGAAATGCCAGAGGGCACCGCAGGTTCATCACGTCCAAAGCTCGACGTCAGCGGGGAGACTGACGCCGGAGCCCGGCGCGGTTCCTAGCCCGGGACGGAGCCAGCCACCTGGCGCGTGGTGACGTTGATGCGGTTCCACACGTTGATGGTGGCGATGGCCAGGACGATGCCCGACAGCGCGGTCGCGTCGAAGTGGCGAGCGGCCTCGTCCCAGACCTCGTCGGACACCGGATCCGCTCGGTCGCTCAGGCGGGTGGCGGCCTCCGTGAGGGCCAGCGCGGCGCGCTCGGCGTCGGTGAAGTAGGGGGCCTCGCGCCACGCGGCCACCGTGAAGATGCGCTCGTCGGTCTCGCCCTCCTTCTTGAGGAAGCGAGCGTGCATCTCCACGCAGAGGCTGCAGCCGTTGATCTGACTGGCTCGCAGTGAAAGCAACTCGCTCAACCGGCGTGAGATGCCGGCCTTCTCGACGGTGGCCGACAGGGACAGCAGCGCCTTCATGGCCTCGGGGTGCATGAAAACAGGGTTCTTCATTCGCGCGTTCATCGGTGTTTCCTCCAGGGTTCCAGTGGCTTCGGGTGTATGACGCGCGGGAAAAAAGGAGTGTGACCGGTGACTGCACATCTGGCCCTGGCGACGCGTTTCGAGGAGCAGCGAGGACACCTTCGGTCCGTGGCGTTCCGCATGCTTGGCGGGATGAGCGAGGCGGACGACGCCGTCCAGGAAGCCTGGCTCCACGCGAGCCGCGCGGACACCCAGGACGTGCAGAACCTGCGGGGCTGGCTGACGACGGTGGTCGCGCGCGTGTGCCTGGACCAGCTCCGTGTTCGCAAGTCGAGGCCGGAGGACCCGGTGGGCGCGCAGGTGCCGGTGACCGTCGCGGGCGCGTCCAACCGCGCCGGCCCCGAGGAAGAGGCGCTGCAGGCGGACGCCGTGGGGCTCGCACTGCTGGTGGTCCTGGAGACGCTGGAGCCCGCCGAGCGCGTGGCCTTCGTGCTCCACGACATGTTCGATGTCTCCTTCGATGACATCGCCACCATTGTCGGGCGCTCGGTGGTGGCCACGCGCCAGCTCGCGAGCCGCGCGCGGCGGCGGGTGAAGGGGGCGGAGGAGATTTCCGCGGAGGACCTCGCGAGTCAGCGAAGCGTGGTGGACGCGTTCCTGGCCGCACTGCGAGCCAACGACCTCGATGGCGTGCTCGCCGTGTTGGATCCCGAGGTCGTCGTGTGCGCGGACCGTGTGTCGTTGCCGCCAGGGGCGGCGCCGGAGCTGCGCGGGGCGCGTGCCGCCGCGATGCAGTCCATTGCCCTGTCGCGTGGCGCGAAGGCCGCGCGGGTGGCGCTGATCGAGGGCGCCGTGGGCCTCGTGGTGGCGCCGCTCGGCCGGCTGTACCGGATCCTGCGCTTCACGCAGGCGGGCGGACGCATCACGCGCATCGATGTCATCGGAGAGGTCGCGGACCTGCACGCGCTCACCGTGTCGACGCTGGACGCCTGAGCCCTCAGCTCAGCTTGATGTGGGCCGAAGGAAGGACTGGGCGTTTCGAGCGCACCAGTCCGCGAAGGCGCGCGGCTTGCGGCCGAGCAGTTGCTCCACCGTGTCCGTGCGGACGCCGACGCGGTCCGCGCGCATGCGGGTGAAGGTGTCGAGGATGGCCTCGGCCAGTGCCGGCGGCGCGCCCTGGGGGAAGCGGGACCTCACGGCGTCCTCGGGGGAGGCCGCCTCGCGCACCTCGAGGTCGCGGCCAATCGCCCGCGCGAGGATGCGAACCTGCTCGGCGACGGTGAGCACCTCGTCGCCGGTGAGGACGTAAGCCTTGCCCTGATGTCCGTCCTCGGTCAGCACGCGCGCGGCGACGGCCGCGATGTCCGCGGGGTCAATCAACGCATAGCGACCCGGGCCAATCGGATCGAACACGAAGCCCGCCTCGCGGATGGACGGCGCCCACTCGAAGGCGTTGGTCATGAAGCCCCCCGGCCGAAGAATGGTGGCGGGCAGCCCCGAGTCGCGCACGAGCTGCTCGCGCGCATGGTGCCAGCGCCCCATGGCGGGCACCGGGTCTCCGAGGACGTTGATAGAGGACATGAACACCACGCGCCGCACGCCCGAAGACTTCGCTGCGTGCAGCGCGTTCGCGGCCAACTCGACGCCGATTCCCTGCGTGAGCAGGAAGAGCGTGTCGACGCCGTCGAAGGCGGGCGGCAGGCTCTCGGGGACGCTCAGGTCCCCAACGACGCGCTCGGCACGCTCGGGCAGCCCCTTCGCGCGGGCAGGGTCCCTCACCAAGAGTCGCTGCCGCGCGCCGCGCGCCTCGAGTTCCCGCACCAACTCCCGGCCGACATTCCCCGTGGCCCCAGTCACCAGAATCATTGAGGATGCTCCCGTTCGTTAGCTGGCTAGCGAGGTGGAACGGTAGCCGGCTATCGACAGGTCGTCAATCGACGTGCCTGCGGTACGCTCGCGGCGGTTCCTCACCGTGAGTCGCGATGTCCGAGTTCCTCGACCTGCACAGCAAGACGACGAAGGCGCTCCGGGCCGTGGCCGAGGTGGCCATGCGGCGCCACGGTCTGCACCTGGGGCAGAACCTGTTGCTCGCGATGCTGTGGGAGAAAGATGGCCGGACGCCGGGGGAGGTGGCCACCGCGCTGCACGTCGCGACGCCCACGGTGGTGAAGATGGCCACCCGCATGGCGGCCGCGGGATTGCTCACGCGGCGCCCGGATGCGAGGGATCAGCGCCTCGTCCGCCTGTGGCTCACCGAGGCGGGACGTGAGCTGAAGGAGCCCGTCGAGGCCGAGCGGCAGCGCATGGAGGCCCTCGTCACCCAGGGCCTCACCGCGACCGAGCGAAAGCACTTGTTGAGCGCGCTCGCGAAGATTCACCGGTCCGCGAGTGCCTTGCTGGAGTCGGCCCCCGTCGCCTCGGACGACGACGAGGACTCCTGACGCGCGGCCTCGTTCGCGAGGCCTCAGGCGCTGCGCGGCGGTCGGCCAGACCCGGTGCTTGCGTTCGCGGGCGCTATCGACTGGAACTTCGCGCCCGGCTTGCACCCCGTGGGCACCAGGGACTTGGGCATGAGGAGCAGGTAGCGGACCTCGCCGGGCACCGTGCCCCGGCGCAGGGTGCGCTCGGGCTCTTGCGCGAAGCTCTCCGGGGCGATGCGCTCCGCCAGGTCGAACCCGCGGGTGCGGCAGAAGCGGAGGTGGTCCACATTCACCTGTCGATGCAGCGCCTGGGCACCCGGCGCGTCGAGCAGGAGCTGGAGTCCGAGCAGGGGCACGGAGACGCGGAAGGTAGAGAGATACGCCGCCCCCAGGCGGGTGGCGCGCAGCCTCACGGCACACAGTCCCTTGGGCAGCGCGTCGAGGAAGAACGCCTTCCGCCAGTCCTCCGAGCCGCCCACCTCGCTCAGCCGGGCCTGCAGCTTGGCCCGCGCGGCCGGCTTGCCCGTGTCGAGCACCACCGCGATGGCGCGCGCCAGCGCGGCGCAGTCCGTGGCTTCCACGCCCGCCGCGGTGGCGAGCGTCTTGCGGCGCTTCGGGGGGAGCCACTCGAGGTACTGGGTGCGCAGCTCCTCCTCGCTCAGGGTCTCCACGGCTTCGATCTCCACCGAGAACGAGGGCTCGCTGCGCAGCGGCTGGTCATCCACCCACTTGCGGACGGCCTTGGCCTCCTTGGAATCAAGGAACCAGTACGACGCGAACCGAGCCTCGACCGCCTTCCGGGTGTACTCGGTCATGCTCCGGGCCACGGGGACCGCGGAGCCCTCCTCGCCCGCGGCGGCGGCCACCACGCGCGCCTCATCGAGACCCTGGCTCGCGCCCTGGAGGAGGAAGGCCATGGCCTGATCGTTGTGCACGTCCACAATCATCGCGCGTGATTTCGGCGCGAAGTTGTAGCTGGAGCTGCTCTGGAACCACGAACCCCGGATGATGCGGACCGCGCCGCTGTATCCGGAGTCGTCGGTGGCACGCCAGGAGAGCCCCCAGACCGCGAGATGCTTGTAGAAGTTCGCGCTGTGGGCGGGAACCTTGGGAGTGGATTTCTCGAACGGCGGCATCTGCTGCTCGACCGAGACGTTCTCCAGGTGCTGGAGCTTGGTCATCCACATTTCCAGGTCGCTCAACGCCTCCTGGTCCTCGTCGAGCTGCGGGAGTGGTGGGGGGGACTTGGACATGACCAGCCTCTTCCTGGCTCTCGGAGAAGTCCGAGAGGCGTCTGGGAAGACATCACAAGTGCGCACGCCGCACCAATCACCGCGCGCTTTGGCCGTATGCTGCCCGCCTCCTTCGCGCGTCGTCCCTCGTTCCTTCCGAGCCTCGCATGCCGCCTCCTTCCCTGACCCTCGCCTCCCTCGCCGAGTTCTCCACCCTGGAGCGTCTGCTGACGGAATCAGGACTGGAGGCGCTCGAGGCCGACCTGGACGCGCTGCTCGCGCGCGCCCTTCCGGACGACGACCCTTGGGTCAGCCCTCGTGCCGCGCGCGTCCTCCGTCGCGCCCTCTCGCTCGACGC
This sequence comes from Myxococcaceae bacterium JPH2, assembly GCA_016458225.1. NCBI lineage: Bacteria > Pseudomonadati > Myxococcota > Myxococcia > Myxococcales > Myxococcaceae > Myxococcaceae bacterium JPH2. The sequence continues at coordinate 156,131 of JAEMGR010000021.1, forward strand.
CGACTTCCTCCGCGACCATCCGGAGGCGCTGTTCCAATGTCTCTACAATCGTCTGCGCTGGTTCGACGCCCCTGATGCCGCCGCGCACTTTGAGCCGGGCGCGGTGGGGCCATGGAGCGCTCCGGACGCACGGGTCTGGAAGCTCGCGGAGCACTGGCGACAGCAATGGGAGGCCCCGGGCGAAGCGAGGCCCTGGCTGGAGGCCCTGCGGCCCTTGCCTGGGCGACTGGAGGGGCATGACGTGGCCTTGCGTCACGAGGCCCACGTGCTGTGCCTCGCCTTCAATCCCTCCGGGACGATGTTGGCGACGGGCTCGTGGGAGGACACCCAGAACGTGCATGTCTGGGATGTCGCCACGGGCCAATGCCTGCGCACGCTGGCGGGGCACGGGGCCGAAGTGCGCAGCGTGGCCTGGAGCCCAGACGGAGCGCGGCTCGCGTCCGGCTCGCGTGACCACGACGCGCGCATCTGGGACGTGGAGACCGGCGCCCTGCTGCATTCCCTGCCGCGGCAGGAGGGGCAGGTGACGTCGGTTGCCTTCAGCCCGGATGGCCGATGGCTCGCCGTGGCGAACCTCGGGTGGCGCGTGCGATTGGTGGATGTGGCCACGGGCAAGGGGGTGCACACGCTTTCGGGGCATGAGCAATCCGTACTGACGGTGGCGTTCCATCCGTCCGGTCGTTGGCTGGCCTCGGGCGGTTCGGATGACACCGCGCGCATCTGGGACGTGACGAGTGGGGCGCAGGTGGCGCGCATCGCCCTGGGCACCACCGTGCGGGACGCGGCCTTCAGCCCGGGCGGGGAGTGGCTCGTGCTCACCACCGTGGAGGGCGTCACGCGGGTGGAGACGCAGGGGTGGACGCACGCGTCCCTGGGGCAGGGGCTCGGCCCGGCGTCCTCTGCCTCGTGGCTCGATGCGAAGCGCCTCGGCGTGCTCGTGCATGGTCGGCTCGATGAAGTCGATGCGATGAGTGGCGAGGTGCTGCGGACTCAAGCCATCCCCGTGCAAGGGCAAGAGCGTCATGTCGCGTTCCATCCCGACGGCGAGCGCTTCGCGTTGACCTCGGCCGACTTCAAAGTGGTCCTCAGTGATTGGAACTCGCGGTCCGCTCCCAGCCTCCTGGCCGAGCAGGAGCCGGTGCAGGAGCTGTCGGGGCGGGCCGGCGCGCCTTACGGCATCGCGCGGCTGCGCAGGTCCACGCATGTCATCGACTCGAGGGGGCAGGGCCGCAGCATCCCCCTGGATGCGCGGACCGCGTTCATGCTGCCTTGGCAGGTCAGCCCGGATGGACGCTATCTGGCGTGCCCGCTCACCACCGTGAGCAAGCCGCCCCCCTTCCGGCCCGGAGTGCGGCTCCTCGATGCGCGGACGCTGGAGCCCGCGCAGGTCCTCGCCGCGCCGCCCGTGGCCCGCGAAGACAGAGGCCCCGTCCTCGACTCGCTCCCCATGGCCTTCTCTCCGGACGGCAAGCTCCTCGTGGCCGCGGTCGAAGAGGAGCGAGCGCGAGTGTGGCGGGTGTCGGACGGCGCCCTGGTGCTCACGCTGCGTGGCCCGCCAGGGAACATCCAGCGCGTGGACTTCACGCCCGACGGCACCCGCGTGGTCGTGTTGCACGACGAGAGCGGGCACGTGTCGCTGCACGAGCTGCGGCACGGCACCACGCTCCTCGACACCGAGGCCGTGGTGGACCCGGATCCCGTGTACGCGATCGCGGCGCAAGCGCCCGCCTTCGCGGTGGGGCGGGAGTCAGGGGAGGTGGTCCTCCTCGACACCGCCACGGGCACCCAGCGGACCCTCGCCGTGGCGGACGAGGCACTCACGGGCCTGGCGTTGTCGCCCGATGGCACGCGCGGGGTGTTTGCTTGCGCGGATGCCTCCGTGCACGTCTTCGACGTCGCGACGGGCGCGCGGCTCCTCGCCTTGCCCCATCCCGATGTCGTCTTCGGGGTGGCCATCATCGACACGCGCGTCATCACCGTGTCCCAGGACCAGCACACGCGCTTCTTCGACCTGGCGACCGGAGCGCTGCTCTCCGAACTGCCGGGCCTCGCCACCCTCGAGGACGTGGTGGCCCAGCGCTACTGGGAGACGTTGGGCGATGAGCCCGTCGCGTTCCATCGGCCGGTGGACGCCGTGCCGCTCGTCCACTTCCCCGACGTGATGGCGGAGACGCTCCTCTTGCAGGATGGGCTGGTGCTGGCGCGAGGCCACACCCAGAAAGACTTCCTCTACGTGCTGCGGCTCCACGACCCGGCGATGGCGCGCGGGTGAGCTGGCTATGCCTGGGCGCGGCGGGCCGAAGCTCTCGTGGCGCTGTGCGGAATCCCCGCCCGCTCACGCAGTCGGCCGCCTACCCGGACGATGGCATCAATCACAGGCAACAGCTCTCGCCCCAGCTCGGACAGGGAGTACTCGACCGAGGGGGGCGAGGTAGGGAGCACCGAGCGCTCGATGACGCACTTGTCCTCGAGCGCGCGCAGGCGCGTGGTCAGCACCTTGGGCGAGATGCCCGGAACATCCTTGAGCAGCTCACCAAAGCGGCGCGGCCCGCCCGAGAGCTGCCAGATGACATTGGGGGTCCACATCCCACCGAGCAGGTCCATGCAGGCGCGCATGGGACAGCCCATCGGAGGGGGAGGGGCATTGCTCTTGCGCACCTTGAGGGCCAAGTCGACGCTCCGCGTAGTTACCAACTGGTGAGTGGATTCTCAGCCTTACCTTAGCATTGCTACTATCCCTTGGTAACTCGTGGCGTTAGGTTCCCGCGCGCTGTTTTTGATCAACCACGAGGAATCGCCATGAAGCTCTATTTCGCTCCGGGTGCCTGTTCGCTCTCTCCGCACATCGTCGCTCGGGAGGCGGGCATCCCGCTCCAGTTCGAGAAGGTCGATACGAGGACCAAGACCATCAAGACCGAGGGGGACTTCTGGAAGATCAACCCCAAGGGCTATGTCCCGGCGCTGGAGATCGAGCCCGGTCTGGTGCTCACCGAGGGACCGACCATTGTTCAGTACCTGGCGGACCAGAAGCCCCAGTCGGGCCTCGTCCCCGCCGCGGGCACGCTCGAGCGCTATCGCGTCCAGGAGATGCTGGGCTACATCAACTCCGAGCTGCACAAGACGTACACCCCGCTGTTCTATCCGAACACGCCCGAGGCCCTGCGTGAGGAGCGCAAGGAGTATCTGCGCAAGCGCTACGCGCTCATCGAGGAACAGCTCGCGGGCAAGAACTTCCTGTTCGGTGACACGTTCACCATCGCGGACGCCTATCTCTTCACCGTGACGAACTGGGCGGGCTACGTGAAGCTGAGCCTGGAGGGCTTCCCCAACCTGCAGGCGTTCCAGGCGCGCGTCGCGGCGCGTCCCGCCGTGCGCGAGGCCCTGAAGGCCGAGGGGCTGGCGTAGTCCTTCGCCGTCCGTGGATGGGGGCCGCGTGTGGAGCGCGGTCCCCGTCAGCGCCGCCCGAAGAAGGCGGCTTGCAGGAAGCGCATCCCGGCGAAGATCTGCTCGACCCGCTGCTCGGAGAGCGAGCCGATGTACGCCCCGAGGTGTGCCTTGTCGATGGCGGAGACCTGCGACACCACCACCACGCTGGGCTTGGGCAGGTTGCCCTCTCCGGGGTCGAGCAGGACGTTGCCGGGCTCGCTGGCGCGCTTGAGATTGGACGTCAGCGCGCAGACGACCACGCTGTGGATGCGCGAGCGATTGAGCACGTCGTCCTGAATCACCACGTGCGGATGCGGGATGCCGGGGATGGACCCGCGCGTCTCGTCGGATTCGACCCAGAAGACATCGCCGCGAAAGATGTCTCCGGGAACTCGCTCGGCTGACAGGGTGGGCTCCTCACGTCCGTTCCGCCGCATCAGAGCGGAGCCCCTGGAGGGGAGCAACCCACGATTGCGTCAGCGCGGCGCTCCCAGGGTTCGGAGGAAGAAGAGGCCCACGTCGTCGGCGTAGTAGCGGTCCGCGGGAGGCATGGGCGAGTGCGGCTGGCCCGGCATGATGAGCAGGTCGAAGTGCTTGCCTGCTCGAATCAGTGCGTCCGCCATGCGCATCGTCGTGGAGAGCGAGGCGTTCACATCGCTCGTCCCGTGCATGAGCTTGAGCGCTCCCTGAAGCCTTCCCGCCAGCGCGACGTTGGAGCCGGCCGCGTAGCCCTCCGGGTTGGCGCTCGGCAGGTTCATGTACGGCTCGTTGATGATGGCCTCTTCCTCCATGGCGCCCGGGGCGCCCGCGTAGCCCGCCTTGAAGAACTCCGGCGCCGTCAGCATGCCGCGCAGCGCGAAGTAGCCGCCCCACGAGTGGCCGTAGATGCCCGCGCGCTCCAAATCCATCCAGGGGCGCGATGCGGCGAGCTGCTTCAGCCCCGCGACGTAGTCCGGAATCTCCGTCTGGCCCACGCGGCCGTAGTTCGCGTCCTGGAAGGCCTTGTCTCGCCCCGTGCCTCCGCGTGGATCCACCATCACCACGACGAAGCCCAACTGGGCGAGCCCCGCGCACGACATGGACATGGAGTTGCCCACGTACGTCCAGGGCAGCGAGAACAGGAAGGGGCCGCCGTAGATGTACGCGAGCACCGGATAGTGGCGCGAAGGGTCGAAGTCGCGCGGCTTGTAGATGACGCCGTGGAGTGGGGTGTGGCCATCGGCGGCCTGCACGATGACTCCCTCCGGCGGGCGATATCCCAGGGACTCCACATCGCTCGCGTCCGTCGTCGTGAGCCGCGCGCGGACGCGCCCATCCGTGGTGGAGGCCAGCTCGCGCACGCGCGGCATCGTTCGAGTGGACCACGCGTCCAGGTAGAACTTGCGCGAGGGGGACAGCCAGACGAAGTGCGTGCCCTCGCCCGAGGACAGCCGCTTCAACGCGCCGCCCTTCAGGCTGCCCCGGTAGAGCAGCTGCTCATACGAAGGGCCCGTGGGCGAAGGGGCCAGCAGATAGACCGCGTCGGTCTCCGGATCCACGCCCACCACCTCATGGACAGGGAATGCGCCGCGCGTCACCTGTCGGATGCGCCGGCCGTCGCTGTCGTGCAGGTAGACGTGTCGCCAGCCATCCTGCTCGGAGATCCACAGGAAGCCCTTGCCTCCGGGCAGGGGCGTCACGCGCTTCGCCCATCCGCCCACGGCGAGGTCCAGGCCCGCGACGAAGGTCTCCGGACGCTCCTCGCGAACGAGCAGGCGACGCTTGCCCGACACGGGGTTCACCGCCGTGAGGTCCAGCCGCTTTCCATCGCGCGACAGGTGAAGGAACAGCGCCTCGTTCCGGTCGGGCCACCAGCCCGCGAACCAGTCGTAGGTCTCGCCCTCGACGGGCGGGATGCGGAGGACCTGGCCCGAGCGGGCCTCCACGACGTACAGCTCTGCCTTGAGCAGCGGCGTGCCCACCTTCGAGTAAGGCACCCAGGTGACCTTCTCCACCGCCGAGGCGTAGTCCACCACCGGGAGCTTGTGGACCGCGCGCTGGTCCTCGCGCCACACCACCAGGAAGCGCCCGTCCGGCGACCACGGTGCGTCCGGGATGTGCCAGTCGAGGAACTCCTCGCCCGCGTGCTCCACCACGGCGCCCCCGGCCGCGTCGACCACCGCGAAGCCATTGCCGCGCTGGAGGGCCGCCGCGCCGCCTTGGGGCGCGAGGAAGTGCTCGCGTGACAGCGGCCACGCACGCCGGTCCTCGGGGGCGAGCGGCTTCACCTGCCCGTCGACGAGGCCCATCACGAAGCGCTGTTCGCCCAGCGCGAAGACGATGCCCTGCTCATCGGGCGTGAGCGCCACCTCGCGGAAGCGAAGCTCCGGGACGGGCTTGCCCAGCAGTCCGCCGAGCTGCGCGCGCAGAGACTCCGCGGACACGAGGGGTTCGACCCTGCCCGTCTTCGCGGACGCCAGCGCCCAGGTGCCACCCGTCTTGCCCTCCCGCGCCCAGAACACGACGCGGTCGCCGTCTCGGAGCCAGCGCGGCGTCACGAGGCTGTCGTGCAGCGTCATGGGGAACCGGCTCACCGCGAATGCGGTGTCCAGGCGCTCCTGGACGTGTGCGTCGGGCACGGCCGCGGAGGGCGCGGTGGTTCCCAACAGCAGGAGCAGGAGCGAGACGGAAAGGGGGGGCATGCGGTGAAGCTAGGAAGTCGAATCCAGAACCTCCAATATATTCTTCACCGCTCATCCAGACGGAGAACGTCTCAATATGGAGTTTCGCCAGCTTCAGCTCTTCGTCGCCGTGGCGGAGGAGCTGCACTTCGGACGGGCCGCCGCGCGCGTAGGCATGGCGCAGCCGCCCTTCAGCCAACAGATTCGCCGCTTGGAGGCCGAGCTGGGCGTCACGCTGCTGGCGCGCACGAGCCGCCGCGTGGCGCTCACTCCCGCGGGCAGCCGCTTGCTCGATGAGGCGCGCACGTTGCTGGCGCGCCGCGCGGACGTGGTGGCCACCGTCCGCCGCGCCGCCCAGGGCGAGACAGGCACCTTGCGCGTGGGGTTCGCCGCGTCCTCCGCCTTCGGCATCCTGCCGGACATCGTGTCCCGCTTCCGGCGCCGCTTCCCGGAGGTGAAGCTGGAATTGGACGACCGCGAGAGCCTGGACGTGGGCATCGCGCTCGTCACGGGAGAGCTGGACGTGGCCATTGTCCGGACGCCGTTCCGCCACGAAGGCATCACGGTGGAGCGATTGCTCAAGGAGCCGTTCTCGCTCGCGCTTCCCTCGAGCCATCCGCGCGCGGGTCAGCAGTCCGTCACGCTCGCCTCGCTGGCCAATGAGCCCTTCGTGCTCTTTCCTCGCCACGCGGCCCCGGGGCTGCACGACACGGTGACGAGCATGTGCCTGGCCGCGGGCTTCTCACCGCGCATCGTCCAGGAGGCCAGCTCGTGGCCCTCGGTCATCGGCATGGTGGAGGCGGGGCTGGGGCTCACGCTCGCGCCCGTGTCCGCCGAGGCCCTGCGGCCCCGGGGCGTGGTGTTCCGGCGACTGCGTGGCGCCACGGGGTTCGCGGAACTCTCCGTGGCCTTCATGGGCACCCGGCCCACGCCCGCCGTGGTGAACTTCCGCGCCCTGGCCCACGAGTCCATCAGCCGACGCCCCCATCAAACCTGACAAACAGTTGACCCTGCCGCGAGGCAGTCTCCGGTTCATGAACAAGCCGGCGGAAGTGGTGGAGACGTACTTCGAGGCGTGGAGGACGCAAGACGAGGTGCTGTTGCGAGGGACCCTCGCGCCCGAGGTGAACTTCGTGGGGGTATTGGGGACCGCGGACGGCGCGGACGCCTGCGTGAAGGGGCTCGTGCACGGCATGTGGAAGCTGTCGCCCCGTGTGTCGGTGCTGCATCGCTTCGTGGATGGCGCCGAAGTGCTGACCTGGTTCGAAATCCATCCGGGTGGCGGGGCGCCGGTGCAGGTGGCGAACTGGAGCCACGTGGAGAATGGCCGCATCACCCGCATTCGCGTCACCTTCGACCCGCGCTCGATTCTGGAGAAGCGCTGAGGGTTGCGCTACGCGGGAGGCTCCACCGGTCCCCGTCCGGTGGCCGTCCCGAGGAGGCAGCGCATGCGCATCACGGTGTCGAGTGTGATGGTGGATGACCAGGCCAAGGCCCTGAAGTTCTACACGGAGAAGCTGGGCTTCGTGCTGAAGGTGGACGTCCCCACGGGGGAGCACCGGTGGTTGACCGTGGTGTCGCCGGACGCGCGCGAGGGCACCCAGCTCCTCTTGGAGCCCATGGGCTTCGCGCCCGCGCGCGTCTATCAGAAGGCGCTGTTCGACGCGGGCATCCCGCTCACGCAGTTCGGCGTGGATGACTGTCAGGCGGAGTACGAGCGGCTGGTGAAGCTCGGCGTGACTTTCCGGGGCCCGCCCGTGTCCATGGGGCCGGTCACCTTCGCCCTGTTCGAGGACACCTGCGGCAACCTCATCCAGATGGCGCAGTTCCACGGCTGAGCGGTGCTTTACATGTGAGGGATTGTCGTCGCGCGGCGCGTCTGGACTGGTTTTCCTGGGATGGATAGGGTTTGGCTCCCCTCGTCATCCCAAGGAGTCTTCCGCGATGAGCCTCGGCAGAAGCGGTTGTGAGCGTCACTGGCTGGGTGCGGCGCTCGGGTTGTTGTTCCTGGGGGCCTGTGGCGCGCCGGAGCCCCGGCCCGCCACCTCGTCCGAGGTCGCGCGAGACGCGGTCGCGGGCGACGTGGAGGTGGCCCTGTCGGTGCCGCATGCCGCGCTCTCGAGCAGCGAGTCGGTCTGGGTGACGGTGACGTTCACCAACGTGTCCAACTCACCGGTGCGCGTGTTGAAGCGGCACGCTGCCGTCGGGGGGCTCCGTGAGGACCTGCTCTCCGTGACGGTGGACGGCGCGAGCGTGCCGTACCAAGGGCGGCGCTATCACTGGGCTCCGCCCCGTGAGACGGACTTCCTGCGCTTGGAGCCGGGCGAGCAGGTGTCGA